>NZ_JACNDU010000029.1:0-62216 GCF_017351735.1 Pseudomonas sp. FW300-N2A2
ACGGTGGCGGCGGCAACGGCGGTGGCCACGGCGGAAGTGGCAGTGGCGGCAATGGCGGCAGCGGTCACGGTGGAAACGGCGGCGGCAATAGCGGCAGCGGTCACAGTGGCAACGACCATGGCTCGGGACATTCCGGTAACACCGCCTCATCCGGTCGCAGCGGCACCCATGCCGAACCGGGAGACGATCACGGCGTTCACCACGCCGGTGAAGTCGGCCACAACCGAGGGGTTCATCACGCCGGTGAAATCGGTGACGACCACGGCGTTCATCATGCCGGTGAAGTCGGCCACAACCGCGGCGTTCATCGCGCCGGTGAAATCGGTGACGACCACGGCGTTCATCGCGCCGGCGAAATCGGCGATGACCACGGCGTTCATGTCGGCGGTGAACCGGGTGACGACCACGGCGTGCACGTCGGTGGCGAGCCGGGTGATGACAAAAGGTCCTGATCACCGCTGATATCAAGAACACCCTAAATCCAGTGTGGGAGTGAGCCTGCTCGCGATAGCAATCTGTCATTCAACATTAATGTGTCTGACACACAGCTTTCGCGAGCAGGCTCACTCCTACAGGGATCGCGTGGACCTAGAGTCCACCCTCGGTCTGATCCAGCCGCTCGCGCAAAAACTCGATCAACGCCTGCACCGGTCGCGAACTCTGGCGATGCTGCGGGTACACCGCCGACAACGTCAGCGGCTGCGGGCGAAACTCATCCAGCACCGGCACCAGCCGCCCATCCTTCAACGCCGCCCCGACAATGAAGGTCGGCAGGTACGTGATCCCCATCCCGGCAATGGCCGCATCCCTGAGCAACTCACCGTTGTTGACCCGCATCCGCCCGGTCACGTTGACCGCCAGCGGCTTGCCCTGCCCTTCAAAACGCCATTGCACCTGGCGGCCATGGCCATACGGCAGGCAGTCGTGCGTGTGCAGGTCCTCGGGTTTACCCGGCGTTCCGCGCTCGGCCAGGTAAGCCGGGCTGGCGCAATACACCCGCTGGATCGAAGCGATGCGGCGGGCGATCAGCGTCGAGTCTTCAAGGATGCCGATGCGCAACGCCAGGTCGTAACCCTCGCTGAGCAGATCCACCGGGCGGTCGCTCAAATCCACTTCCACCGTGACATCGCGATAACGCTGCAAGAACACCGGCAGCAAACACCCCAAATGTGCCACCGCAAACGACAACGGTGCGCTCACGCGAATGGTGCCGCGCGGTTCGGTGGTCTGGCCGGCGATGCCCTGCTCCACCTGCTCGACTTCGCTGAGCAAGCGCAACGCCGACTCGTAATAACTCTGGCCCAGCGGCGTGACGTCCAGGCGCCGCGTGGAGCGGTTGAGCAACCGTACGCCCAGGCGTTCTTCGAGTTGCATCAAGCGACGGCTGACGAACTGCTTGGACAGGCCCAATTGATCGGCGGCCGAGGTGAAGCTGCCGGAGTCCATGACCTGGCAAAAAATACGCATATCTTCGAACGGGTTCATTGTCACTTTCCGGTTGACAGTTAAACGCTTTATAGCCGCTTTTTCCCTTTCGAGCACCCTATTAATCTGTGTCCACGGTGTTGCTGAGGCCTGAGTCCCAGCGCAGCAGCAACCTGACCCTTAGGTAACCAATCTCTAATTAATTAAAAAGGATTTGCTCATGAACCTCGTCAAAAAAACCCTGACCGCTTCCCTGCTCGCCCTCTCCGTCGGCAACGCCTTTGCCGCTGGCAGCCCAGGCGTTGAACACAACACTCAAGCCTTCCTCGAAGCCCTCGCCGCCGGTGGCGGTAAACCGCTTGAGCAGTTGAGCCCGAAAGACGCCCGTGCGGTGCTGACCGGTGCGCAAAACTCGGTCAAGGTTGATCTGTCGGGTGTGGACGTCAGCGATCGTGCAATCAAGGTCGATGGTCAAACCATCAACCTGAAAATCGTGCGCCCGGCCAAGGTCAAAGGTGAGTTGCCGGTGTTCATGTTCTTCCACGGTGGCGGCTGGGTGCTGGGCGATTACCCGACTCACCAACGCTTGATTCATGACCTGGTGGTCGGCTCCGGTGCCGTCGCGGTGTATGTCGATTACACGCCGTCGCCGGAAGCGCACTACCCGACCGCGATCAACCAGGCCTACGCCGCGACCCGCTGGGTGGCCGAGCATGGCAAGGACATCGGCGTCGACGGCAAGCGTCTTGCGGTGGCCGGTAACAGCGTCGGTGGCAACATGGCTGCGGTCGTGGCATTGATGGCCAAGGAACAGAAAGCCCCGGCGCTGCGCTTCCAGTTGTTGATGTGGCCAGTGACCAACGCACAGTTCGACACCGGCTCGTACCAGCAATTTGCCGAAGGCCACTTCCTCACCAAAGGCATGATGAATTGGTTCTGGGACAACTACACCACCGACCAGGCCGAGCGTGCGCAGATCCACGCCTCGCCGTTGCAGGCCAGCGCCGAACAGCTCAAAGGCTTGCCGGCAGCGTTGGTGCAGACCGCCGAGTTCGACGTGTTGCGTGACGAAGGCGAAGCCTATGCCCGCCACCTCGATGCGGCCGGTGTGCCGGTCACGGCGGTGCGTTACAACGGGATGATTCACGACTTCGGCTTGCTCAATCCGCTGAGCCAGATTCCGGAAGTGAAAGCGGCGGTGCGTCAGGCCGCGCTGGAACTCAAGACTCATCTGAACTGAGTTCCCACGCCCCTCCCACGGTCATCGTGCGAGGGGCTTTTCTGTAGGAGCGGCCGGGCGGCGCTCCGTTTGCCGGCGAAGGCGCCCTCAAATACGCCTTCGCCGGCAAGCCTGGCTCCTACAAGGGATCGGGTTTACGCAGGTCAAACTGTAGGAGCCGGCTTGCCGGCGATGGCGTCCGTGAGAGCGATGCAGGGTTTGAGATCGCCTTCGCCGGCAAGCCGGCTCCTACAAAAAAAATCAGTCTTCCGGAGTTCTTCCATGTCCCTCATCTACGGTCATCTGCTGTCCTGGAGTGCGCTGTTGCTGGTCATCGACGCCGTGCTCTGGCACGTAGCGCCGTTCAAGCATCGCGTCACGCGGGTCGGTGTGCGCCTCGCGTTGTTTGTGATGTTCAGCGCGCTCATCATCAACGCCGGCGTCAGCCCGTTGCAGGCGCCGCTGTTGGCAGACGACCGCGTGGCGCAACTGGGCGCGACGGCGCTGGGGATTCTCTGGTGGCTGTACGCCGCACGTGTACTCACCGAAGTCATCGGCCTGCTGCTGATGCGGCGCATCGGGCACAGCGGGCGGTTGCTGCAGGACGTCATCGGCGCGCTGGTGTTTCTGATCGCCATCGTCGCCGCAGCCGGGTACGTGCTGGAGTTGCCGGTGAAAGGTCTGCTGGCGACGTCCGGGGTGGTGGCAATCGTCGTCGGCCTGGCGTTGCAAAGCACCCTGAGCGATGTGTTTTCCGGGATCGTGCTCAACACCACCAAGCCGTATCAGGTGGATGACTGGATCGTGATCGACGGCGTCGAGGGCAAAGTGCTCGACATCGATTGGCGCGCCACTCACCTGCTGACCAGCGCCGGCAGTACGGCGGTGGTGCCGAACTCGGTGGCGGCCAAAGCGAAGATCGTCAACCTGAGCCGCCCCGGCAACATGCATGGCGTGTCGATCAGCATCCAGGTGCCCAACCACATCCGTCCGCGTCGGGTGCTGGAGGCACTGGACCGCACGCTGCAAGGCAGCAGCAGTCTGCTGCTCAACCCGGCGCCGAAAGCCGTGCTGAAAGAGGCCGGCGAAACCATGTCCGAATACGTGGCCAGCGGGTTTATCGCCGAACTCGGCAAGAAAAGCGAAGTGCGCAATCAACTGTTCGACCTCGCCCATCGGCACCTCGAAGCGGCAGGTATTTCCCGACAGCTCGACGGCGTGATCGAACCGACATCCCGCGCGCGGTCCTTGCTGGACGAGGTGAAAGTCTTCCGTTCCCTGAGCGAAGACGAACGCGACCGAATGGCCCATTCGATGGTCGCGCAGCAGTACGCGGCAGGCCAGGTGGTGCTGGAACTGGGAGAAGTGCCGGACAGCCTGATGGTCATCGCCACGGGCGTGGTCAGCGCGACAGTACCGGACGGCGCCGGGCAAACCGAGGCCGGGCGCATGGGGCCGAGCGAGGTGATGGGTGAACAGAGCATCCTCACCGATACACCGTCGCAGGCCACGTTCACCGCGTTGACCTCGTGCATCATCTACCGGATCGACAAATCCCTGACCCGCAGTTGCATGGAACAGCGGGTTGAGGTGGGTCGGGCGTTGAACAAGTTGCAGGCGGTACGGCAGCAGAACAGTCGGTTGGCGCTGCTGGCCAAACCGGTGCCGATCAAGAAAGGTGGATTCCTGAGCTGGCTGCAAAAACGCCAATCGGTGTAACACCTCGCACATTGTAGGAGCCGGCTTGCCGGCGATAGCGCCCGTGAGATCGCCATCGCCGGCAAGCCGGCTCCTACAAAGGCACAAAAAAATGCCCGCAGATCGCGGGCATTTTTTTGGCTGCGGACTTACTTCGAAGTCAACACCGAGTAGCTGTTCATCAGGTTGCGGTAGTTGGGAATACGCGGCGACAGCAGATTCGCCAGGCCTTCCATGTCGTTGCGCCAGTCGCCCTGCAACTCGCACGCAACGGAGAACCAGTTCACCAGTTGAGCACCGGCGGCGGCCATACGCGCCCACGCAGCTTGTTGCACGGTTTCGTTGAACGTACCCGAAGCATCGGTCACCACAAACACTTCAAACCCTTCGGCCAGCGCCGACAGCGTCGGGAAGGTCACGCAAACGTCAGTCACCACACCGGCGATGATCAGTTGCTTGCGGCCGGTGGCTTTGACGGCCTTGACGAAATCTTCGTTGTCCCAGGCGTTGATCTGGCCTGGACGCGGGATGTACGGCGCGTCCGGGAACTGCTCTTTCAATTCCGGCACCATTGGGCCATTCGGGCCGTTTTCGAAGCTGGTGGTGAGGATGGTCGGCAGTTTGAAGAACTTGGCCACGTCGCCCAGGGCCAGCACGTTGTTCTTGAATTCGTTCGGCGAGAAATCCTGAACCAGCGAAATCAGACCGGTCTGGTGATCGACCAACAGGACAACGGCATCGTCTTTGTTCAGGCGTTTGTACGGAACGTTGCTCATGTGAAACTCCTCGATGGATGGGTATTACGTCAGGCACCGACACGCGGGTCGGCGCTTTTTTTTGATCGTCAGAACGCGAAGCACGAGCAGCCGAAGGCGCCCCAGAAACCGGCGAAATCGCTGACCGGCGCGTTCGACAACCGCGCCTTTTCATGACTGTGGGAATGCACCCCGCACGGCCCGCTGCAATGGTGAACCTGCGCCTGCATCGGCGACGTCGGGCGCCAGTGACCCGGCACCTTGACCACCGGCGACCAGTCCGGCAGCACCGGCACACTGGCCGGGCCGAGTTTTTCGAAATCACCGGCGGCGTACACCACCTTGCCGCCGACCACGGTCAACACCGACTCGATCCACTTGATCGCTTCTTCGTCAACGCTGAAAAAGTCCGCGCTCAGGGCTGCGACGTCAGCCAGTTGGCCGACTTTGATCATGCCTTTCTTACCCTGCTCGGAAGAGAACCAGGCGCTGCCGTGGGTGAACAGTTCCAGCGCGGTCTGCCGGGACAGCCCCTCGGCGTGCAGCTCCAGGCCACCGACGGTGCGACCGCTGACCATCCAGTACAGCGAAGTCCATGGGTTGTAGCTGGACACCCGCGTCGCATCGGTGCCCGCGCCAACCGGTACACCTTCGGCCAGCATGCGCTTGATCGGCGGCGTCGCTTCGGCAGCCTTGGCGCCGTAACGCTCGACGAAATACTCGCCCTGAAACGCCATGCGATCCTGAATCGCGATACCACCGCCCAGCGCCCTCACCCGCTCGATGTTCTGCGGCGTGATGGTTTCGGCGTGATCGAAAAACCATGGCAAACCATTGAACGGAATGTCGCGGTTAACCTTCTCGAACACGTCGAGCATGCGGCTGATGGATTCGTTGTAGGTGGCGTGCAAACGGAACGGCCAGCGCTGCTCGACCAAGTGGCGGACCACCGGTTCCAGCTCGTCTTCCATGGTTTGCGGCAGGTCCGGACGCGGTTCGAGGAAGTCCTCGAAATCCGCCGCCGAGAACACCAGCATTTCCCCGGCGCCGTTGTGGCGCAGGAAATCATCGCCCTGATGCAGGGTCACGCTGCTGGTCCAGTTCTTGAAGTCGGCCAGCTCTTCTTTCGGCTTCTGGGTGAACAGGTTGTAGGCGATGCGGATGGTCAGTTGCTGGTCCTTGGCCAACTGCTCGATCACCTGGTAATCGTCCGGATAATTCTGGAAACCGCCACCGGCATCGATGGCGCTGGTCAGGCCGAGACGGTTGAGTTCGCGCATGAACTGGCGGGTCGAGTTGACCTGATACTCCAGCGGCAACTTCGGCCCCTTGGCCAGGGTCGAGTACAAAATCATCGCGTTCGGGCGCGCGACCAGCATGCCGGTCGGCTCACCGTTCGCGTCGCGCACGATCTCGCCACCCGGCGGGTTCGGCGTATTGCGGGTGTAACCAGCCACGCGCAACGCGGCGCGGTTGAGCAGAGCCCGATCATATAGATGCAGGACAAATACCGGCGTATCCGGCGCCGCCTGGTTGAGCTCTTCCAGGGTCGGCATGCGCTTTTCAGCGAACTGGAATTCGTTCCAGCCACCGACCACGCGCACCCATTGTGGCGTTGGCGTGCGGTCAGCCTGATCCTTGAGCATGCGCAGGGCGTCGGCCAGCGACGGCACACCTTCCCAGCGCAGTTCGAGGTTGTAGTTCAAACCGCCACGGATCAGGTGCAAGTGCGAGTCGTTAAGGCCGGGGATGACACAGCGGCCCTTGAGGTCGATGACCTGGGTGCCGGAACCGCGCAGGGCCATGGCTTCGGCATCAGTGCCGACCGCGACGAAGCGGCCATCGCTGATGGCGACGGCACTGGCGCGTGGGTTTTCACGGTCAACGGTATGAAATTGGCCATTGAACAAAATCAGGTCGGCGTTCATCGCGTTTCCTTGGGCTGAGTGGAGGGGGACAGCCAAGGCGCGAACAAACGCGTCGCCATTGGCATGAACAGGTACACCACCGAGACGACGATGGTCAGCGTGATCAGGAACGTGGCGACCACGTAATTGGACAGGAACGCGTTAAGCCGCAACAGCGGGCCCCAGATCAGCGGCACCAGCAAGGTATGCGGCAGAATCACCAGCAACGTCACCACGGCCTGCTTCCAGCGCGGCGGCGGCGAACCGGTTTCAGCCTGCGGCGCGAACCAGAATTCTTTGACCGGGTTGACCTCGGTCTGGTCGCCATCGGCGAGCATCGGCGTGGCTTCGTTGACCAGTTCCAGCCGTTGCGGCGAATCGAGCCAGTGCTGCATCGCGTCGGTGGAGCAAAAGCGCAGCACGCAGGTGTACATGTCGAGGCCGGCGCTCTTGCCGCGCATCACATCCACCCCCAAGTGCCCTTCCTGCTGCCCGGCGATGCTGACGATGTTGCGCAACCAGGCTTCGTAGGGCACTTCAAAACCGGCTTTGACCCGGTGCTTGATTACCAGGGTCACGACTTCCTCGAAACGATTGGATTCAGGCATAACGCAAAGCTCCGGCGAATCGGACATTGAGCGCCAGCCGTCCCGGCCCGGCGATAAAAAGGCTGGTGAACAGAATCAACAGCAGCCAGCCGAACTGCCCTTCCTCGAGGCTCCATTGCGGGTGCACAACCAGCAGCGCGATCCACAACACAGACAAAACCGGCAGGCACGCCAGGCGCACCAACACCCCGGCAATGATCAGTAGCGGGCACAGCACCTCGGCAAAAATCGCCAGCATCAGCGTGACATTCGCGCCAAGGTGGAAAGGGTCTTCGATGACTTGCAGTTGAGCGTTGTAGTTAAGCAGCTTGGGCAAACCGTGCACCCACAGCAGAAACAAACCACCGCTGACCCGCAAAAAAAACAGCCCGATATCCTGGGCCCGTTCATCCCATTGCGAAGCGTTCATGGACTACCTGCACAAATGAAAAACCATCGGCGTCAAAGCGCCGGGACCTCATTCGATAGTGCCGGTGTGGGGGCGGGGAAAATTGAATGTACGTGCTCTTTTTCACGGCATCACACAGCCCCTGTAGGAGCCGGCTTGCCGGCGATGGCGGCCTGATAGCCGACCTATCTTTTATTGATGTACATATCCATTCCTGCGGTAACGGCTGCTATTGGTTTCGCCCTTACGGCGAGTCACTTGCAGAAGCGGCAAGTAACCAAGCGCTCTTGCCCCTTTCGTTCGGTGGCTCGCTAATGCTCGCCATGCCCTCGCTCCGGTCCTGCTCCGTGGGCCCGCCGCCATCGGCCATCCATGGCCGGGGGCGGCTAACCCGGCATCCATGCCGGGTTGCCCACTGCGCAGAACCTGCGCTCGGCCTCTCGAGGGGGCGCTCAGATCAAAAGCTGAAGGCGAGCTAACGCTCGACCTGATGAGTGGTGAAAAGCGAAAGCGTACGCCGATTTCCTGTAGGAGCCGGCTTGCTGCGGGCGGCGTTCCGACGATAGCGGTGGGTTGGGTACATTCGTGGGTGAAGGGTCGGCTGGAAACACGCCATCGCCGGCAAGCCGGCTCCTACAGAGGGTTGGGTACATTCGTGGGTGAAGGGTCGGCTGGAAGCACGCCATCGCCGGCAAGCCGGCTCCTACAGGGGATTGGGGACATTCGTGGGTGAAGGGTCGGCTGTCAGGTCGTCATCGCCGGCAAGCCGGCTCCTACAGGAGATTGGGGACATTCGTGAGTGAAGGGTCGGCTGTCAGGCCGCCTTCGCGAGCAAGCATCGCTCCTACGAAGAGCCAAGCAACGCACCCGCTTTTCACCACTCATCAGGCCGAGCGTTAGCTCGCCTTCAGCTTTTGATTTTGATCTGCCCGCCCCTTCGGGAGGCCGAGTGGAGGTTCTGCGCAGTGGGCAGCCCGGCATGGATGCCGGGCTAGCCGCCCCCGGCCATGGATGGCCGATGGCGGCGGGCCCACGGAGCAGGACCGGAGCGAGGGAACACCGAGCCTTAGCGAGGGGCCGGACGCCGGGGCAAGACTTTTTGGTTCCTTTTGTGGCGTTTGACAAAAGGGACTCGCCGTAAGGGCGAAACCACCAGCAGCCGTTACCGCAGCAATGGATATGTACCCCCAAAAGAAAATGGTCGGCCCAAAGGCCGCCACGTTCAACCCGATACAGGCAAAGGCCTGGACATAAACTCACTGATCCGCGACCGCAACCACCGCTCCGCCGGATCATTGTCATGCACCCCACTCCAAGCCATCGAAAGCTGCGCAGCATCAATGGGAAACGGTGGATCCTCAGCCCGCAACGCACACCCCTCAACCAGCGCACACGCCGCATAATCCGGCACCGTCGCAATCATCTCCGTGCCGGCCAGCAACGCACGCAACCCACTGAACTGCGGAACACCCAACACCACCCGACGACTGCGGCCAACCTTGGCCAGATCCAGATCGATATTGCCGCTCAGGTCGCCAGAGAACGACACCATCGCATGCGGTCGCTCGCAGTATTCATCCAGCGTCAGCAACCCCGGTCGCTTGTCCCCACGCAGCACCTTGCAGGGGATGTCGCGCAATTTCTTGCACTTCGCATTCGCGGGCAAATCCGTGGTGTAACTCACCCCCACAGAGATCTCTCCCGAAGCCAGCAATGCCGGCATCAGCAAATAGTTCGCACGCCGCACCACCACAACAATCCCCGGCGCCTCTTCTTGCAGTTGCCGCAACAACGGCGGAAACAAACCGAATTCGGCGTCGTCCGACAAACCAATGCGGAACACATCGCAGCTGCTCGCCGGATCAAATTCCTTCGCCCGACTGACCGCCCCGGAAATCACATCCATCGCCGGCTGCAATTCCTTGAGAATCGCCAGCGCCCGCGTTGTCGGCTCCATGCCACGGCCATTACGCAACAGCAACGGATCGTCAAACAGATCCCGTAACCGCCCCAGCGCCGCACTCACCGCCGGTTGGCCCATGAACAGTTTTTCAGCCACCCGGGTCAGGTTCTTCTCGAACATCAAGGCCTCGAAAATCACCAACAGGTTCATGTCGACGCGGCGCAGATCGTTACGGTTCATAGGCACGGCTCCCTTGTGAATGCGTCGGACTTTACTCGATCAGCGGCACTTTCGCCGCACGTTTATAAGGACCGTATTCGACCGGTACCCATTGGAAATGTTTGCCCTCAGCGGCGATATGGCCAATGCCCGGAAACGGCAAATGCGCTGCCGTCACCCAGGTTTTACCGGCGGCTGCATCGCTGAACACCTTGGCGCGGCTTTTGATCGCTTGCTGACTGTTGACGTCAAAGCCGATCGAGACTTCCGGGTGCAAGAACTGCACCGCGAGGTTATGCACCAGATCGCCCATGAACAAAATGCTCTGCCCTTGAGAGGTGAAGCGGTACGTCGTGCTGCCCGGCGTGTGCCCGGCTTCCAGCGTGGCCTCGACCCCCGGCACAGGCGACTGGCCGGCGTCGAACGTCTTGAAACGTCCCGCCGCGACGTACGGTGCGGTGGAGTCCTGGGCGATTTTGAAATACGGTTTGGCGCCCTCGGGAGCTTTGGCCAGCGCCTGAGGATCAAGCCAGTAATCGGCTTCGGCCTTCGCGGCGTAGACCGTGGCGTTGGCAAAAACCGGTTTCTGCTGGCCATCGACCAATCCGCACACATGGTCCAGGTGCAAGTGAGTCAACAGAATCGTGTCGACCTGCGAAGGCTCGTAGCCGGCGGCTTTCATGTTGTCCGAGAGCATGCCCGCCGTCGCACCGATGCATTGACCGGCGCCGGTATCCACCAGGATCAATTGCTTGCCGGTGTTGATCAGGAAGGCGTTGAACGCAGTCTGCACCCCCGGCGTTTCAATCGAGCGACGGGCCAGCAGTGCGCGAATCTGGCTTTGGGTCAGGCCCTGGAGCAGTTTGGGCGACAGGTCGTTGTAGCCGTCGAACAGCGCCGTCACCTCAAAGTCGCCCACCGCCAGGCGGAAGTAGCCCGGCACCTGAGTGCCGACCTGTGCCGGTGCCTGAGCCGAGGAGATTCCGGACGCCAACGCCACCGCGAGGCCCAACGCGCCAACCAGAGAATGTTTCATGCCGTCACCCTTGATCAAGTCAGAAGAGCGGCCATGCACAGGCCCGCCACAAGACGTCGATCATGCCTCGCCCGGCACCGCAAAAATTGCAGCCATGTGCTGAGTCAGCGCTGTTGTTCACCACTGCGCATCGGCGAAATTAACAACGTTTAACTCGCCTGCCAGAGCCCCGCGACCAAGAATGAAGCTCACCGAAACGGACATTTGTCATGGCTCATTCTCAGCAAAACGTCGCCCGCGCGACTGCCACTGAAACGCGAAAGAAAACCACCGGCGGCCTGACCCCGTGGCGCGAAAGCCTGGTCAAGCAACTGATCCTCGAACGCCTCGGTGAAACCGTCGAAGTCACCGAACTGGCACGCGCCTGCGCCCTCTCGCGCAGTCATTTCTCCCGTGCATTCAAGTGCAGCACCGGCCTCTCGCCGCAAGACTGGATTCGCCACCAACGCATCGCCCGTGCCAAGCAACTGATCCAGAACACCGACCTGAGCCTCACGCAAATCAGCCTCGAATGCGGTTTCTGCGATCAGGCGCACTTCTGCCACATCTTCACCCGCAGCGAAGGCATCAACCCATTCGCCTGGCGCTGCCGAGCCGTGCGCGCGCTTCCACGCGTCAACCTGTAGGAGCCCGGCTTGCTGGCGATGGCGATTTCATGGGCGCCATCGCCGGCAAGCCGGCTCCTACAGGGATTGTGGGGGTGTTCGGGGATTGAGGATCGACACAAAACCTGTAGGAGTCGGCTTGCCGGCGATGGCGATTTTACGGACGCCATCGCCAGCAAGCCGGCTCCTACAGGGATTGTGGGGTGTTCGGGATTTGGGGATGACGCAAAACCTGTAGGAGCCCGGCTTGCTGGCGATGGCGATTTTACGGACGCCATCGCCAGCAAGCCGGCTCCTACAAGGATTGTGGGGTGTTCGGGATTTGGGAATGACGCAAAACCTGTAGGAGCCCGGCTTGCCGGCGATGGCGATTTCGTGGACGCCATCGCCGGCAAGCCGGCTCCTACAGGGATTGTGGGGGTGTTCGGGGATTGAGGAATGACGCAAAACCTGTAGGAGCCGGCTTGCTGGCGATGGCGATTTCATGGGCGCCATCGCCGGCAAGCCTGCTGCCTTTTACCCTAACGGCACCAACCGCTCCAACGCCTCGGCCACGCCAAATCCGTACGCCGGATCGGCCTTGGTGCAGTTGTCGATATGACGCTGGCGGATTGCCTGCGGTACGCCGTTCATGGCGCGTGCGGTGTTGTCGAACAGCAACTGCTTACGCACCGGATCGAGCAGTCGAAACAGGTTACCCGGCTGTTCGTAATGATCCTCTTCCAACCGATGATCATAATGCTGGGCAAAGCCTTCCAGCGGCAGCGGCGGCTCGGCCAGTTCCGGCGAGTCCTGCCATTCACCGACACTGTTCGGGAAGTAACTGGCGGTACCGCCGAGGTTGCCGTCGGTGCGCATGGCGCCGTCGCGGTGGTAGCTGTGCGCCGGGCAGCGCGGCGCGTTGACCGGGATGTGGTTGAAGTTCACGCCGAGGCGATAACGCTGGGCATCACCATAGGAAAACAGCCGCGCCTGGAGCATGCGGTCCGGTGAAAAACTCACGCCCGGCACCACGTTGGCCGGCGAAAACGCTGCCTGTTCGATTTCGGCAAAGTGGTTTTCGGCGTTGCGATTGAGCTCCATGACGCCCACTTCAATCAGCGGGAACTCAGCGTGCGGCCAGACCTTGGTCAAGTCGAACGGGTTGTGCCGATAGTTGAGCGCCTGTTCTTCCTCCATCACCTGAATGCACAATTTCCAGCGCGGGAAGTTGCCCTGCTCGATGACTTCATAAAGGTCGCGCAGATTGCTTTCGCGGTCCTTGCCGACCACCGCTTCGGCCTCCGCGTCCGAGAGGTTTTCGATGCCTTGCTGGCAGACAAAATGAAACTTCACCCACACCCGTTTGTTGTCGCGGTCGATCAGGCTGAAGGTGTGACTGCCGAAGCCGTGCATGTGACGGAAACTGGTGGGAATCCCGCGATCGCTCATCACGATGGTCACCTGGTGCAGCGCCTCGGGCAGCAGGGTCCAGAAGTCCCAGTTGCTGGTGGCGTTGCGCAGGCCGGTGCGCGGGTCGCGTTTGACCACGTGGTTGAGGTCGGAGAAACGCAGCGGGTCGCGGAAGAAAAACACCGGCGTGTTGTTGCCGACAATGTCCCAATTGCCTTCGTCGGTGTAGAACTTCACCGCGAAGCCACGGATATCACGCTCGGCATCCGCCGCGCCGCGTTCGCCGGCCACCGAGGAAAAACGCACGAACAGCGGCGTTTCCTTGCCCACCGAGCTGAAGATGCTGGCTTTTGTATAACGAGTGATGTCATGGGTGACGGTGAAGGTGCCGTAGGCGCCCGCACCCTTGGCGTGCATGCGCCGCTCCGGGATCAGTTCGCGGTCGAAGTGGGCGAGTTTTTCCAGCAACCAGATGTCTTGCAAGAGCGCCGGTCCACGGGGGCCGGCGGTCTGGATATTGAAGTTGTCGGCCACCGGTGCCCCGGTGGCGTTGGTCAGCTTTTTCATGGTCAGGTTCTCGAAGGATTCGGCTCATCAGGAGCGAGAACGGCGCGGATCTACGCCCGCGCCGTGGGCACATCAACCCTTGAGGAACGCCAGCAGATCAGCGTTGAGCTGATCCTTGTGGGTATCAGTCAGGCCATGGGGCGCGCCGGGGTAGACCTTCAGCGTAGACCCCTTGACCAGTTTTGCCGAAGCAATGCCGGCGGCCTCGATCGGCACCACCTGGTCCGCGTCGCCATGCACCACCAGCGTGGGGATGTCGAATTTCTTCAGGTCTTCGGTGAAGTCGGTTTCGGAAAACGCCTTGATGCAGTCATAAGCGTTCTTGTGGCCGGAGGTCATGCCCTGCATCCAGAACCAGTCGATCATGCCTTGCGACGGTTTGGCGTCCGGTTTGTTGAAGCCGAAGAACGGACCGCTGGCGAGGTCGATGTACAGCTGCGAACGGTCGACCAGGGACGCCTGACGAATACCATCAAACACCTCGATCGGCAGGCCACCGGGGTTGGCTTCGGTCTTGAGCATCAGGGGCGGCACCGCTGAAATCAGCCCGGCCTTGGCCACGCGCCCGGTGCCGTGGCGACCGATGTAGCGCGCTACTTCACCACCGCCGGTGGAGAAACCGAACAGCACGGCGTCTTTCAGGTCGAGTCGTTCGATCAACTGCGCCAGGTCATCGGCGTAGGTGTCCATGTCGTTGCCGGTCCACGGCTGACTGGAACGGCCATGGCCGCGACGGTCGTGGGCGATCACCCGGTAGCCTTTGGAGGCGAGGAAGATCATCTGCGATTCCCAGCTGTCGGCGTTCAGCGGCCAACCGTGGCTGAAGACGATGGGCTGGCCGGTGCCCCAATCCTTGTAATAAATCTCGGTGCCGTCTCGGGTGGTGAACGTGCTCATGCGATGTTTCCTCAGGAGGGTTGGGGGTGATTCAAACCGGTGAGTGGCTCAGGCGTTCAGCCAGCCGCGCCACGCGTTCACCCAGGTGCGCGGCGGTGCAGCGATCTTCCGGGGGCGGTGCGAATTCGGGGGACTGTTCGACATTCGACTGCGCCATGGCGCCCAGCGAACTGCCGAGGCGATTGAGCTGCCCGTCGAACACGCCGGTGCCGGAGCGTGCCGGCAGCAGGTCGAGGCCGACCCAGATCATCGAATGCTGCGCGGCGAACACCGCCATCTGCAGCAAGGTGTTGAGTTTGTCGCCACACAGGCAGCCGGAATTGGTGAAGCCCGCCGCGAGTTTGTCGCGCCAGGGTTGGGTCAGGTAGAACGCCGCCGTGGCTTCCATGAACCCCTTGAAGCGTGCCGAGGCGCTGCCCATGTAGGTCGGCGCACCGAAGATGATCGCGTCGGCGTTGTGCAAACGGTCCCAGTGCTGGTCCACGTCCTCGACCGAAATCAGCTGGCAGGTACTGCCCAGGTGCCGTTCCACACCTTGGGCCACGGCTTCAGCCATGACCCGTGTGTGCCCGTAGCCACTGTGATAGACCACCACCACGTTGCTCATTCCGGCGTCCTCATGACAAATAAATCCCTTTTCACAACACGGCCCCCCCTGTAGGAGCCGGCTTGCTGGCGATTGCGATGTACCCATCGCCGACAACTTCGGCTGAAATACCGCAATCGCCAGCAAGCCGGCTCCTACAGTTTGAGCAGTTGCGGTGCTGGAGTTTTGGGCGTAGACCGGACGCAGGACGAGTTAAACGTTGTTAATTTTCCCTGGCGCGCCAAAAGCCCCGGCGCCTTCTACACAAGCGCCGCGCCCAGTAAAAACGCAAAGAACAGGGAGGATCGTAAACCGGCAGTCCAAGTGAACACCCGGCAGTCAGTTGGCCAGCGCATTGCGCGAATGAACAAACCTGACGAATATGCTCGGTAACCGCGTACCAGACGGCTGCAAGCAGGAGTGACCCGTTGACCCTTTCCCCCGAACAGGCCATCCATTTCGGCCCTTACCGGATCTATCCCGGACAACGCCTGGTGATGGAGGCCGACCAGCCCCTGCGCCTGGGTCGGCGTGCCATGGATATTCTGTTGATCCTTCTGGAACACGCCGGAAATGTGGTCAGCAAACAGGAACTGATCGCCGGGGTCTGGCCCAAAAGCGTTGTCGAAGACATCAACCTGCGGGTGCACATGGCGGCGTTGCGCAAAGCCCTCGGCGACGGCCAGAACGGCCAGCGTTACATCGTCACCGTGGCCCAGCGCGGCTACAGCTTTGTCGCGCCGTTCTCTTTGGAGCACATCGAGCAACATCCGGCGAATGAAGCCCCCGCACCGAACGGCCACAACCTGCCCGTGCGACGTACACGCATGATCGGTCGCCAGTCTCTCGTCGACAGCCTGGTGGTCCAGTTGTCACGCCAGCGTTTCATCACGCTGGTCGGCCCCGGCGGCATCGGCAAAACCACCGTGGCCCTGCGCGTTGCCGAGCAATTGATCGGGCGCTACCGCGATGGCATTCGTCTGCTGGACCTGGCGCCGATCAACGATCCATCGATGATCAGCGCGCATCTGGCGACGCTGCTCGAACTGTCGTTGCATGACACCGACCCGATGAGCGGCCTCCCCGCATTTTTGCGCGACCGGCAGATGCTGCTGGTGATCGACAACTGCGAACACCTGCTCGACGCCATCGCCGTGTTGAGCGAAAGCATCCTGCGCGCCGCGCCCGACGTGCACATTCTGACCACCAGCCGCGAGAGCCTGCGGGCCGAAGGCGAGTTCGTTCAACGTCTTGAGTCACTGGACTGCCCGCCGCCCATTGCCGTGCTCGACCGCGCGCAGGCCCTGAGCTTTTCGGCCTTGCAGTTGTTTGTCGAACGGGCGATGGCCAGCCACGACAGTTTCGAACTGCGCGATGACGAGCTGCCGCTGGCGATTGAAATCTGCCGGCGCCTGGACGGTATTCCCCTGGCGATTGAACTGGCGGCGGCGCAAGTCGGCGGCCTCGGCGTGGGCGGCTTGCTCACGCAACTGCAAGGCAGTTTTCGCCTGCTCACCCAAGGCTGCCAGACCACCTTGGGTCGCCATCAAACCTTGCGCGCCACGTTGGACTGGAGTTTCGAACTGCTGAGTGCCTGCGAACAAACCTGCCTGCGCCGACTGAGCGTGTTCAGAGGCGGCTTCACCCTGGAGTCGGCAGCAGCAGTGATCGTCGGCGAACATATCGAACCCTGTGAGGTGTTTGGCTCGATCACACAACTGGTGGCCAAGTCGCTGCTGAACGTCGAGGTCGGCGACGAAGAAGTGTTCTACCGCCTGCTCGACACTACGCGCAGCTACGCCCTGGAAAAACTCGACCAGGCCGCCGACCTGCCGGGCACCCGCGAACGCCACGCCGAGCGTTGCCTGGCCTTGATGCATCAGGCCCAGCAGGACTGGGAGCTGATCGCGACGGCGACGTGGATCGAGCGTTATGCACGCAGTCTGGAAGATATTCGCGCAGCCCTCGATTGGGGCTTGGACGCACAAGGGCCGCAGACGTTGGCGATCCGCCTGACCGCGACATCGACGCCGCTCTGGCAGGAAATGTCGCTGCTCAAGGAGCACGGCGTGTATGTGCGCAAGGCGCTGGCCCTGCTGGATGCCGCGCCCGAGCCCTGCCCCCGGCTGAAAATGGCCCTCAAACTGGCCCTCGGCAGCGCCTGCTACCACACCCAGGGCGGCACGGCGGAAACCGTCGAGGCCTTCGTCAGCGCCAGAACGCTGGCCAGGCACTGCAACGACGTGGCCGGTCAGTTGCGTGCGGTGTCCGGGCACATGGCGGTCAACCTCTGCTGTGCCAACTATCAAATGGCCCTGGAGCAGAGCCAGCAGTTCGACCGGTTGGGGTTGCACGGCGACGAAGTGTTGTCCCTCAGCACCCACCGTTTGCGGGTGCTGGCGCTGCACTTTGCCGGGAATCAGGAACAGGCGCGGGTGAATGCCGAAGAGGTGCTGCAGCGCATGGCCCAGAGCGGCCACCTCAACCGCTTCACCCACGGTTTTGGCGTGCAGTACGACCAGAGCGTCGCCGCCCTGACCATTCTGGCGCGCATCCTCTGGCTGCAAGGCCGGCCGGAACAGGCGTGGCGCACCGCCCGGCAAGCGCTGGACATCGCGATGCAGATCAACCACGGCACGTCCATCTGCTACACCCTGGCGCTGGCCGGTTGCCTGATCGCCCACTACAACGGCGACACCCGCACCGCGCGCGAACTCTTGCGACTGCTGCTGGAACAAGCGCAAAAACACTCGGTGCTGCTGTTCTACACCTGGGCCATGCACTACGCACAGGTCATCGATCACACCGAGCTGCGCTCCTCCCTTCTGCCCGGCGAGGGGTTGATCAAGGACATCATGGTGACGCTGGACACCGGTTTCGTCGATGACGACTTGTCACAACGGGCGGATACCGGCATGGCGGGCTGGAACACGGCGGAGATCCTGCGAGCCAGGGCTGAGGCGCTTCTGGCGCAAGAGTGCCCGTTGAACACCGACGCGGCCGAGGCCTTGCTGATCAGGGCCTTGAACGTCGCCAACCATCAGGGCGCCCTGGCCTGGGAACTGCGCAGCGCTACCTCGCTGGCACAGCTTTGGCAGCGTCAGGGCCGGCACCGACAAGCCCATACGCTGTTGGCGCCGATCTACAACCGGTTCACCGAAGGTTTTGCCACACCGGACCTGACGAAAGTCCGCCGGTTACTCGATGAGTTGCAGCGCCACTTGCCCGCTTGATACCCACCGCGCCCGGCTGATGTAGCGGGCGTAACGCATTTCAACGGTACGCAATTCACCACTGCCCTCGAGTTTCTCCAGGGCGTAGGTGCGGGTGGTGTTGAGGAAACGGTAGCGGGCCAGTCCGCCGCCCTGCTCCAGCGATAGCAACGATTTGAGCGCCAGACTTTCCACCCCTTCAATCAAGCGGGCAGGCAGCAATGCCGCGCAACTGATCACGCCAATGGCGGTATCCAGCGTAAAGGCCATCTTGAACACCGACAGACGCTGCAACACGGTTTGCTCCAGCGGGCTCAGTTGCTCATAGCTCCAGTCCAGCGCCGCTTTCAAGGTTTGATGCCGGGGCACGGCGGTGCGCCGGCCCTGGGTCAGCAGCTGAAAACAATTGTCCAGTTGAGCTTGCAGGCCCACCAGCGCCAACGCATCAATCTGCGCCGCCGCCAGTTCGATGGCCAGGGGCAGACCATCGAGCCGGCGACAGATTTCGCGCACGACCTTGAGGTCTTGTTCGCGCAGCACAAAGCCTTGCTGACGAGCACGGGCACGGCTGACGAACAGTTGCACCGCCGAATAGCCCATCGCTTCGGCCACACTGTGCAACGCCGAAGCCGGAGGCACCGCCAGTGGCGGCAAACGCTGGACCGTTTCCCCCTGCGCCTGGAGCGGCTCGCGACTGGTTACCAGGATCGACAGGCGTGGCGCCGCCATCAGCAGGTCCTCGACCAGTGTCCGGCAGCGTTCGAGCAGGTGCTCGCAATTGTCGAGCACCAATAACGCATGACGTTGCGCCCATGTCTCCAGGGTGGTTCCGACGCCCAGCTCAAGCGCCCGGGTCAGATGATCGACCACCTGCGCAGGGTCATCGATCACCGCCAGATCCACCAGCCAGACCCCATCCTGGTAATGCTGCAAGAGCAGTTCGGCGACGCGCAACGCCACGGTGGTCTTGCCGATGCCGCCGGGACCGGTCAGGGTCATGAGGCGCCGAACCGGTAACTGCCGGACCAGACTGCCGACCAGCGAATCGCGCCCGATCACCGGCGACAGGCGCGCGGGCAGGTTGTGTTGAGGTTTCTGAACGGTTTCGATCGAGGCCAGCGTACTCGCCGGCACCCGCTGCACGGCTGCGATAAAGCTATAACCGCGCTGGGGAATGTTGACGATGTAGCGCTGCCCGTCCTGCCCGTCGCCCAGTGCGCGACGCAGCGCGGCGATGTGCACGCGCAGGTTGATCTCCTCGACCACCGAAGTCGGCCAGACGAGTGCGATGAGTTCGTCCTTGCTGACCACGTTGCCCGCGCGCTGGACCAGCACCTGCAAGATATCCAGGGCCCGCCCGCCCATGCGCAGCGGCCGGTCCCCGTCGAGGATCAGCCGTTGCCGCAGGTGAAACGCATAAGGGCCGAATCGCAGCACCGCTTCGTTGTTCAAATCACTGACGCTGTTCATGCAGGTCCACGTGCGCAAACCCTAAGCGGCTCAACGGATTGTCATTTCCATTGCGCGCCAGGCTCGCGCCTCCATTACAAAGAGTTCACGGGTATCTTCGCAGGCCTCGGTGACGGAACAACGACCATGGTGGGAGCGTTACAGCCATCACGGTGCGCAGAACGGACAAAAAGGCACTAGCTGAACTGTTCGCGGTACTGGGACGGGGTCAACCCGAGTTTTTCACTGAACAAAAACCGCATGTGCCGCACACTGCCGAAACCACTTTTGAAAGCCACGGTCTTGAGGGGCAAGTCACTGGTTTCCAACAGATTTCTCGCACAGTCGATACGTGCGCTCTGGAGAAATTCCATCGGCGTCATGTTCACTTCCCGGGCGAACACCCTGGCGAAATGACGCGGACTCATGGTGGCCAGGCCGGCCATGCGCTCGATGCTGAAGGCTTCGTCGAGGTGGTCGAGCACATAATTCTGCACGCGCGTCACCGGTGTTTCGTGAGGGGCCACCGTCGCCATCAACGGACTGAATTGCGCCTGTCCGCCCTGACGTTTCATCACCACCAGCAACACCTTGGCCACGTCCTGGGCGACTTTCTTGCCATGGTCTTCGGCAACCACGGCGAGTGCCAGGTCAATGCCGGCAGTGACGCCGCCGGAGGTGATCAGGTTGCGGTCCTGAACAAAGATCTGATCGGTCTCCACCGTCGCCTTCGGGAACCCCTTGATCAGCCGTTCGGTGTAATGCCAGTGGGTGGTGACACGGTAGCCATCAATCAGGCCGGCATGCCCGAGCACGAATGCGCCGGTGCAGATCGAGCCATAACGTCCGGCCCGCTTAACCGCACCTTTGAGCCAGCCGAGCAACGGCGGGTGTTTTTCGTTGTAGGCCCCGGGGCCGCCCGGCACCAGCAACAGGTCATACGCCTGATCCGCCTGATCGATATGCACATCGGCCTGCACGTTGACACCGTTGGAGGCACGCAACGCGCCGTGCTCGGTGCCGATGGTCGACAACACGTAACGCTCGGCCGGTTCCAGATAACGATTGGCGATGGAAAACACCTCCATGGGCCCGGCCATGTCGAGCAGGAGAAAATCAGGGAACAGCACCATTGCCACGGTTTTCATGGGTTCAAAATCACTGAAATCAAAAAAAGAATACTGGCCGTACACGTAACCCCTGTAGGAGCCGGCTTGCCGGCGATGGCGGTACATCAGCCGATATTGTTAGCGACTGACACACCGCTATCGCCGGCAAGCCGGCTCCTACAAGGTTACGTGCATGGCATGAAGACTGTGCTGTGCATTATGGCCAAGTGCGGGGGGATCAGTCTGCTTATTATTGTCAACCCATACGGGACAGTATTTCAATTTTCATCTACTTATTGCACTACAGGATAAACATTAACCTTCTCCTCACTCGGACGAATCAACGTCCCCACAGGAGATTTCATCATGCTGACCCTTCGCAAAGCTTCCGATCGCGGCTTGGCCAATCATGGTTGGTTGAAGTCGTTCCATACCTTTTCCTTCGCCAACTACCGCAACCCGAAAGAGCAGGGTTTTTCCGACCTGCTGGTGATCAACGATGACCGCGTCGCGGCCGGCAAAGGCTTTGGCCAGCACCCACACCGTGACATGGAGATTTTCTCCTACGTGCTTGAAGGCGCCCTGGAACACAAGGACACCCTGGGCACCGGTTCGGTGATCCGCCCTGGTGACGTGCAACTGATGAGTGCCGGCAGCGGCGTGGCACACAGCGAGTACAACCACTCGGCGACCCGTGGCGTGCACTTCCTGCAAATCTGGATCGTGCCGGACGTCAGCGGCGCCAAACCGCGCTATCAGCAAGAGCATTTCAATACACAGAAGAAACGCGGGCGTCTGCAACTGATCATCTCCCCCGAGGGGAAAAACGGTTCGTTGAAGGTGCGCCAGGATGCGCGGGTGTATGCCGGCCTGATCGATGGCAAGGAAAGCGCCACGCTGGAACTGGCCGCCAATCGTTATGCCTACGTGCATGTGGCGCGCGGCAGCGTCGAACTCAACGGCCTGCAATTGCAGGAAGGCGATGGCGTGCGGGTTCGCGATGAACAGTTGCTGACCCTGAGCAACGGCGTGGATGCCGAAGTGCTGGTGTTCGACCTGCGTCCTCAGGAATTGCCTGAAATGCCGTAATCCTGTGTGAAGTAATCGCCACCTCGCTGCGCTCGATAGCTCCTACAGGGATTTGCGTGTACCTGTAGGAGCTGTCGAGCGCAGCGAGGTGGCGATCTTTCAGCCGTCACTCCCCTGTCCCCGCAAACCCCGCCACAATCTCATCGATCACCACCCGCACCCTCGCGGTATGCCGCAAGTCCTCGTGCGTCACCAGCCATATGTCGTACGGCACCGGCCGT
This sequence comes from Pseudomonas sp. FW300-N2A2, assembly GCF_017351735.1. Lineage (NCBI taxonomy): Bacteria > Pseudomonadati > Pseudomonadota > Gammaproteobacteria > Pseudomonadales > Pseudomonadaceae > Pseudomonas > Pseudomonas sp. FW300-N2A2. The sequence continues at coordinate 22,286 of NZ_JACNDU010000029.1, forward strand.
GTGCGTTCCGGCCATAGCCTGACCAGCCCGTCGCGCTCCCCCATGTACACCGGAATTTCCCCGAGCCCGATCCCCGCGGCAATCGCCCGGCGCACCAGCAGACTGGAACTCAGGCTCGAAACGATGCGCCCGCGCCCCAACGGTTCCGAGACCAGCGTGATGTCTTTGTTGCTCTGCAAATACGGCTGATACACCACCAGGTCATGCCCCTCGAACGCCGAACCCGGTGCCGGCACACCGTGGGTGTCCACATACTCCCGGGAGGCAAACAGGCCCACCGGCCAACGCGCGATGCGTCGGGCGATCAGGTCCGGATTGTCTGGCCGGGTGTTGCGCACGGCGATGTCGGCTTCGCGTTTCGACAGGCTCAGAATCTGCGTCGAGGCATCCAGTTGCACGCGCACGTCGGGGTGCTGTGCGTGCAAGCGGGCAATCGCCGGGATCAGGAAGTCGATGGCCATGGAGTCCGTGGTGCTGACCCGAACGATACCGGTCAGCCGGTCGTCGAGCCCTTGAATCTGGCGCTGCATCTCCAGTGCGGAGTGCTCCATTTTCTCCACGGCTTTCAACGCTGCTTCACCGACGGCTGTCAGCGCGTATCCCTCCGAAGTGCGCAGAAACAGCGTCGCACTCAAGGACTTCTCCAGTGCCGTGATCCGCCTCCCGACGGTGGCCTGATCGACCCCCAGCACCCGCGCCGCGCCACGTAACGTCGATTCCCGGCATACGGCCAAAAACACCCTGGCGTCATCCCAATTCATAGGTTTCTCCACTGCTGCATATACGCATCACCATAACGCAAAATCGCTGCGTTATTGCATCAATGAATCTGGATAAGCTGGGCACCATAGATAAACCTGGAGGACGGCTCCCATGCCCAGCACATCAACCACCCCGCGCAGCGCCATCTGGCTGCCTATTTTCGCCGGCCTCTGCGCCAGCCTGGTCAGCATCGGCCTGGCGCGGTTCGCCTACACGCCGTTGATTCCCTCATTGATCCAGGCGCACTGGTTTTCTGCCAGCGACGTGGTGTACCTCGGCGCCGCCAATCTGGTGGGTTACCTGATTGGTGCGCTGATCGGCCATCCGCTGGCCCGTCGGACCTCCAACAAAAGCGCCCTGCGCCTGATGATGCTGGCGGTGACGCTGTCGTTTTTCGCGTGTGGCTTTCCGTTGTCGGTGAGCTGGTTCTTCGGCTGGCGCTTGCTGTCGGGCGTCGCTGGCGGCGCGATCATGGTGTTGGTGGCCGCGACCGTGCTGCCGCATGTGCCGGCCTCCCGCCGAGGGCTGGCCAGTGGTGCGATTTTCCTGGGCATCGGTTTGGGTATCGCCGGCTCCGGGACGATTGTGCCGCCGCTGTTAAGCCTGGGTTTGCAGAACACCTGGTTCGGTCTCGGCGCGCTGGCATTGGTGCTGACCGTCGCCAGTTGGTTCGGTTGGCCGTCAGCCACGCACTCGGCCATCGCGGCACCGTCCGCCGAACCCTCGACGATGCCGACTGACCCGAACGTTTACCTGCTGTTCGCCCAATACGCGTTCATGGCTGCCGGACTCGTGCCCGCCATGGTGTTCCTGGTGGATTACGTTGCCCGCGGGCTCGGGGCTGGCGCGCACATTGGCGCTCTTATCTGGGTGATGTACGGCCTCGGCGCGATTATCGGGCCGGTGAGTTATGGTTTTCTGGCTGACAAACTGGGCGCACGGCTGAGCATTCGCCTGGTGCTGGTGGTGCAGGCAGTTGCGGTCGGTTTGCTGTCGATTTCAAGTGCTTTCACTGCGCTGGCCTTGCTGGCGGTGATCCTCGGCTCGTTCCCGCCGGGTATCGTGCCGCTGGCATTGGCCCGGGTTCACGAACTGATCCCGAACCATCATCAACAGCAGATTGCCTGGAGTCGCGCCACCGTGTCGTTCGCCACCTTCCAGGCGATTGCCGGGTTTGCGTATTCGGCGTTGTTCAACGCCAGCGGCGGGCATCATGCGCTGTTGTTCATCCTCGCAGCGGGCGCCATTGTCATAGCCCTGCTGCTGGAACAGGGCATGCGCTTGCTGAATCGTCGCGGCCGGCTGCAACCTGTATTGAGCTGAGTCAACGACGGCTTGATGTGGTCCCACTTACTGAACATTTCCAGACAGGACACTCACATGAATCTGCCCCACACCATGACCCTGATCGAAATCACCGAACCCGGCGGCCCTGAGGTATTAAAGCCACGCCAGGCGTCAGTACCAACCCCGGGGCCGGGCGAAGTACTGATTCGCGTACACGCTGCCGGGGTCAATCGCCCCGACGTGATTCAACGTGCCGGCAAGTACCCGATGAAACCCGGCATGAGCCCGATTCCGGGCCTGGAAGTGGCCGGTGAAGTGGTGGCGGTCGGTAAAGGTGTCAGCGAATTTATCGTCGGCGACAACGTCTGCGCGCTGACCAACGGCGGCGGTTACGCACAATACTGCGTCGCGCCGGCCGGCCAGACGCTGCCGATTCCTCAAGGCATGGATTGGGTGCACGCGGCGGCGGTCCCGGAAACCTTCTTCACCGTGTGGGCCAACCTGTTTGACATGGGCGGCGCTGCCAAAGGTCAGCGCGCATTGATCCATGGCGGCACCAGCGGCATCGGCACGACCGCCTTGATGCTGTGTCGCGAATTCGGCGTCAAGGCCTTCGCCACGGCGGGCAGTGAGGAAAAGTGCGCGGCGATCCGTGCGTTGGGCGCCGAAGCGATCAACTATCGCGATCAGGATTTCGCCCAGGTCATCCAGGAAAAAACCGCCGGCAAGGGCGTCAATGTCATCCTCGATATCATGGGCGGCTCGTACCTGAATTCGAACATCGCGGCGCTGGGCATGGAAGGTCGACTGGTGATGCTGGGCTTTCTCGGCGGCGCCCACGCCAAGGACGTCGACCTGTTGGCGATCATGAGCAAACGCGCCATCGTGACGGGCTCGTTGCTGCGCCCACGCACCGTGGAAGAAAAAGCCTCGATTGCCGAGCAGTTGCGCGAATACGTGTGGCCGGTGCTCGCTGCCGGGCGTTGCTTGCCGATGATCGACAAGGTTTATTCGTTGGCCGAGGCGGCACAGGCGCATGCGCGGATGGAAGGTGGCGAGCACATTGGCAAGATTGTGTTGCGGGTGGATTGATCCGCAATCGTGGCGCCCCCTCTGTAGGAGCAAGCTTGCTCGCGATAGCGGTGTGTCAGTCGACAGCATTGCTTAATGTGCCCCCGTCATCGCGAGCAAGCTTGCTCCTACAAGGAGGGTTGGTGAACGGCTGTCGAAAATGTTCCCCCCGCCGACACGCTTCTGTTAAAAACCGGACTTCAGTTTTTTACCGACGGACCATCCGATGCCCTCCTCCCCGCTCACACGTCTGCGCCGACGCTGGCTGCCCTTGCTGTGCATGGCCGCGCTGATTGTCGGTCTGCCGGTGAGTTGCGGCGTACTTGAGCACACCGAGCGCGAGCTGCTGTTCCGTATCGAGCCGGGCACAGCGGGCTGGTATCGCGGTTTGCCGAAGGACGTTCAAGAATTCGACATCCAGCCCGCCAGTTTCAAGGATGGGCAAAACCTGCATGCCTGGTGGTGGCCGGCGGCTCGTCGTGATGCGCCTTCGATCCTCTATTTGCACGGTGTGCGCTGGAACCTCACCGGCCAGGCGTTTCGCATCGAACAATTGCGCGCCATGGGCTATTCCGTCCTGGCGATCGACTACCGCGGGTTTGGTCAGAGCAAAGGCGATCTGCCGTCGGAAGCCAGTGTGTATGAAGACGCGCGAGCAGCCTGGGAACGCTTCACAACGATGCAACCGGACGCCAGCAAGCGCCTGATCTACGGCCATTCCCTCGGAGGTGCGGTAGCCATCGACCTCGCGTCAGACCTGGCCGCACAGGCGAAAAAGAACCATGCCGCCGTCCCGGTGCGCGGTCTGGTGATCGAGTCCACGTTCACGTCACTGGGCGATGCCGTGGCCCAAGTGGCCGAAAGCAACTTGCCGGTGAAATGGCTGCCGGTGCGCTGGCTGCTGTCGCAGAAATTCGATTCCATCGACAAGATCGTCGACATCGACATGCCGCTGCTGGTCGTGCATGGCCTGGCCGATACATTCATGCCTTCGCGCTTCAGCCAGCAGTTGTTCAACGCGGCCAGCGAGCCCAAGCGCCTGTTGTTGGTGCCGGGCGGCACGCACAACAACAGCATGAGTTTGGGCGGCACCCAGTATCGCCAGGCACTTGAAGGCCTGATGAAAGCAAAACCGCCGCAGATGGCCGGTCCTGCAATCTCACGCGGCTCTCAGGACTCCTGACGTTTAGCGATAACCTCGCGCCTGCAAGTTGAACAATTGCGCGTAACGCCCTCCGGCGGCCACCAGACTGGCGTGATCGCCGCGTTCAAGGATCGCACCCTGATCCAGCACGATGATGTGGTCGGCATTACGCACGCTGGAAAAACGGTGGGAAATCAACAGCGTCATGCGGCCTTCGGTGTGCTGACTGAAATGCTCGAACACCGCCGCTTCCGCCGCCGGGTCGAGGGCTGAGGTCGGCTCATCCAGAATCAGGATATCGGCGTCACGGCGCATGTAGGCACGGGACAAGGCAATCTTCTGCCATTGCCCGCCGGACAGTTCCTGGCCGCCGGCGAACCAGCGGCCCAATTGGGTGGCATAGCCGCGATCCAGACGCTCAATGAAAGGCGCGGCCATGCCCTCGGCGGCAGCGGCTTGCCAGCGCTGCTCATCGTTGAACGCCAGGGTGTCACCGACACCGATGTTCTCGCCCACGGAGAACTGGTAGCGAATATAGTCCTGGAAAATCACGCCGATACGCCGACGCAGCGCATCTTCGTCCCATGCCTGCAAGTCACTGCCGTCCAGCAGGATGCGCCCCTGGTCGGGACGGTACAGGCGGGTCAGCAGCTTGATCAGCGTGGTCTTGCCCGAACCGTTCTCCCCCACCAGCGCCACGCTGTGCCCCGGCACGAGGTGCAGATCGATGCCCTCCAGCGCCGCGCGGCTCGCGCCCGGATAGCTGAACCCGACGTTTTCGAACCGCAGACCATCGCCGGGCAGCGCGCCTACGGTCAGGCTGCCGGAGTCGGCCACCACGGGCTCAGCCAGGTATTCATAGAGGCTGGACAGATACAGTCCGTCTTCGTAAAGACCACTGATGGCGCTCAAGCTGCTGCTCACTGCGGTCTGCCCCTGCTTGAACAGCACCAGGTACATGGTCATCTGGCCGAGGGTGATGCTGCCGTGGACGGTGTCGACCACCACCCACGCGTAGGCCAGATAAAACGCCCCCGTGCCCAGTAATCCCAGAACAAAACCCCAGCCATCGCGGCGCAGGGTCAGCCGACGATCTTCAGCGTAAAGACGCGCGAACGTATCGCGATAACGCTTCAACAGCAGTGGCGCGAAGCCGAACAGTTTGACCTCTTTGATGTAGCCCTCGTGGGAGAGCAGCGTCTCGATGTAGTTCTGTTGCCGACTCTCCGGCGCACGACGGGTAAACAGCCTGAAGGCGTCCCCGGAAAAATGTGCTTCGGCAAAAAATACCGGCAACGCACCCACCACTAACAACACCAGCGCCCACGGCGAAAAATGCACCAGCAACACGCCAAAACTGATCAGCACGATCAGGTTCTGGATCAACCCCAACGACTTCATCACCAGCGCCAACGGCCGGGTCGACGCCTCGCGCCGGACCCGCACCAGCTTGTCGTAGAACTCGGAATTCTCGAACTGGACCAGCGACAACGTCTGGGCTTTCTCCAGAATCATTGTGTTGACCTTCTGCCCCAACTGCACTCGCAACAGCGATTGCTGAACCGACAGCGCCCGCTGGGTCCCGGACAGCAACGCGAGCACGCCGGCTTCAAACAGCACGTAACGCACCACCGGCCACAACGGCGCACTGCCCTGCTGCGCGTGCAGTTGCATGGCGAAAACCACCGCGTCGACAATGCGTTGGCCCAGCCAGGCAGCCAATGCCGGGAGTACGCCTGCGATCAGGGTCGCCAGCACCAGGCCCAGAAACAACCCGCGAGAAGTTGCCCAGACCAGGAGCAAAGCGCGTCTGGCCTGATCGAGCAATGAGGTGACGCGGGAAAGGGCCGCTGGCATGTTTATCGGTTGCGCTTGCGCGGTTTCGTCATTTCTTTTCGTAAAGGTGAAGGCCCGATGGGGAACACCAGCCCGGGGGGAAGAGGGCCACCATTTTCCCACTCTTCCATCATCCGCCTCAGCTCAGGCGGCATTTCAGTCGGCGCTTTGCATGACATTTGATCACCCTATTGTTTTGCGAATTCGACACAACTCACTTTTGATACATCAATAACCAGGGCCTTTGCCCTACCAGGTAACAGATTGCCGTCGCTATCGATCCAGCGAGGGAACTCCAGAACGAATTGTCCGTTAGCAGGCTCCGATGGCCATTCGCTTGGCCAGCCAAACAGACGTTTCCCTCCGATCAAATGCAATATCACGAAACCCGGTCTCGATGAAAAAGCACTGTACCACTCGCAAGGGAACGATTTTTTAGCCGTTATTTTCAGTTTCCTGAGTAACGCATGAAGCCTGTCGCCATGAGCGATATGACAGGAAAGAACCCCCATCACCAGCGCAATCACTGCCGACCATAACGCCTCCGATTTCCTGTCCCACACGCCGATCGAAAAAAATCGTTCTCCCGCCAGTAGCAACAGTCCTTCCAAACCGACCACCAGCGACTGAATCACAAACGTAAAAATCAGTGCCTGGACAATCTGTCCAAAAGTGTCCGGGCGCTTGAACGCCGTGAGCGAGTAAAAAATCCACGCCGCTAAAAACCCCGGAAGCAGATACTGCAGTAGCGGGATCACGTCCTTGATCAAGCTGTCCATTGCCCTTTCCAATCCATTGAAAATTCGTCCCGGAGCAAATAAATACAGCACCTCTACAGCCTGTGTCATCCACTGCTGAAGCGCTGTCGTCACAAGAGATTTCGGGACTACAGGCGGGACTACAAGCGAAAAATCCTCCTACATTCAACAAGGAAAAACTGGACAAAAACTCAATCCAGATCCGACGTCACGTGCTCCAAAAACCGCGCTCGATAACGCCCCGGACTCTCCCCCGTCCACTTCTTGAACGCCCGGTGAAATGCACTTGGTTCTTGAAAGCCCAATTGCTCGGCAATGTCACCGATGCTGGCCTTGCTCTGCCGCAATTGCTCAAACGCAACCCCGCGCCGCACCTCGTCCTTGATTTCCTGATACGAACACCCTTCCCGCTCCAGCTTGCGGCGAAAGGTGCTGGGGCTCAGATGTTGTTCCAAAGCAAAGGCCTGCAAGGTCGGCCATTGGCTGTAGTGGCTGTTGCGCAAACGCTGGTGGACTTGCGACGCGAGCCCATGCTGGTTGCGGAAGCGAATCACCAGCCAATGCGGCGCGGTGCGCAGAAACACTTTCAGCGAAGCCAGGTCCTGGACCACCGGCAAGCGCAGGTAGTGGCTGGCGAATTCGATTTCGGTGCGCTCGGCGCCGAAGGTCAGGTTCGGCCCCCAGAGCAAACGGTCATCGCTGAGGGACACGCGCTTATGGCGGAAGTCCGCGCGGTCGATGGGGATGCGCCGACCACCCAGCCAGCACATCAGGCTGATCATCAGCACCAGAAAAGTCTCTTCGCCAAAACGCGCAACATCATCGTTTTTCGCGCAGCTATCCAGGCTGATGACTGCACGTTTGCCGCGCACCGTCAGCGTGCCGCGAAAATCGCGAAGGAACAGGGCAAAGTTGTTCAGGCACTGGCGCATGGCTTTGTGCAGGTCTGGTTCCTGAATCAAGGCCCGGCAAATCAGGGCGAAGCTGCCCGGCGGCATGCCGTGGGAGTCGAGCCGGAAGAACTCGTCATCGAGCTCGCGGATCTGGATCAACCAGAGTGCAGCAAACGCACTGGCCGGCACCCGCGACACGGGCTGTTCGATCAACACCGGGTCGATACCTGCCTGTTCCAGCGCAGCCCGCCGCCGCTGAGGATTGTCCCCCAGCCCATGGATCATCGCCTGCACAAAGTAGGCGGCCACCGAATCCTTTTCCCGCATCTGAACGCTTCGCTCCCCATCACCCGAATGGCAAAAAACACCAGCACCGTTGAACAGTTCCGGCATAGGACAACCGCCCCGCCGGTTCTAGACTCGCGGCCAATAGTACGCCTTCGGCCGCTGTGGCGGCCAAGGTATCGCGGGGTTTGACCGGAAGGACGTGTACATGAATCTGCAAAACATTGGCGTGATCGGCGCAGGCACCATGGGCAACGGCATTGCACAAGTCTGCGCCCAGGCAGGGTTCAACGTGACCTTGATCGATATCTCCGAGAGCGCCCTGCAAAAGGCTGTTGCGACCGTCGGCAAAAACCTCGATCGGCAAGTTGCCAAGGACACGCTGACAGAAGCTCAAAAGCTCGCCGCCCTCGACAAGATCCGCACCAGCACCGACTACAGCAGCTTGCACAACGTGCAACTGGTGATCGAAGCCGCCACCGAAAACCTCGACCTGAAACTGCGCGTGCTGCAACAAATCGCCGCACAGGTCAGCGCCGAATGTGTGATCGCCTCCAATACGTCGTCGCTGTCGATCACCCAACTTGCCGCCAGCGTCAGCCAGCCCGAGCGCTTCATCGGCCTGCACTTCTTCAATCCGGTGCCGGTGATGGGCCTGATCGAAGTGATTCGCGGCCTGCAAACCAGCGACGCAACCCACGCCCTGGCGCTGGACATGGCAACCACCCTGGGCAAAACCGCGATCACCGCCGGTAACCGTCCGGGCTTTGTGGTCAACCGGATTCTGGTGCCGATGATCAACGAAGCGATCCTGGTGTTTCAGGAAGGCCTGGCCAGCGCCGAAGACATCGACGCCGGGATGCGCCTGGGTTGCAACCAGCCCATCGGCCCGCTGGCACTGGCCGACCTGATTGGCCTGGACACCGTGCTGGCGATTCTTGAAGCCTTCTACGACGGCTTCAACGACAGCAAATACCGCCCCGCGCCACTGCTCAAGGAAATGGTTGCCGCCGGTTATCTGGGACGCAAGACGGGGCGTGGCTTCCATGCCTATGCCTGAGCGTTGCTCACGTTTCGCCGAGTACCGCGACAAGGTGCTGGAGCTGTTTGCCAGCAAAGGTTTCGGTCAGGTCGGCATGCGTGAGCTCGCGACGTGCCTGGGGCTTTCCCCGGGTTCGTTGTATCACCATTACCCCAGCAAACAGCACTTGCTGCTCGACCTGATCGAGGAGTTCTACGAAGAGCTGTTGGCAACCCTGGGGCGCATCGAGCAAAAGTCTCCGGCCAAGCGCGACAGGCTCAACAGCCTGATCCGCGCGCATTTGAATCTGCATCAGGAAATGCCCTGGCATTTTCGTCTGGTGGAACGCGACAGCGGCTGCCTGAATGACGAACAGCAGGCGCGCGTTCGGCAGTTGCGCGAACAGTACGAACGCACATTGCTGCTGATGCTCGGGACCAAACCCCGTCTCAGTGAACAGGCGCAACAGGCCGCCGGACATGCCATCGCCAATCTGCTGAACAGCGCGCCCTGCTGGCTGGCGCACCATCTGCTGGATGAGCCTGAGCGTAATGAACTGCTGGAAAACCTCGTGGCAGGGGCCATTGAGCGTTTGCTGCGGCCCTCGGTGCCTCGCGCAGCGGCCTGAGAAACCGGACCGGTTTCAGTGGATCGAGCGAGCCACCGATGCAAAGCGTAAACCCACGCCGCATAATGGCGCGCCCTCAAACACAAAAAGGAATTCGTGTGTTATCCCGCCCCCGCACCCTCTGGTCATGGCTCTACTACCCCCTGAGCGCTATCGCCGTCTTCGTACTGATTCTGCACATCGCCGCCTTTGACTGGTTGCTGATAACGCCCATCGATGTCGGCGGCACTTTTATGGGGGGAGGCATGGCAACCCAGCTTTATCTGATGGGCTGGGGCGCTGCCAGCGTCGGCCTGTTGCTTGCCGTTGTGTGTCGTTTGCCCGGATCAATCTACGGCTGGATCAGCGCCGGACTTTTGCCCGTGGGCATTGGCGCCTGGTGGCAACTGAACTATCCGGCCAACGCCGACCAAATGATTTTGAGTACCAGTCGACAGGAGATCGGCGTGGCCATGCTGATCGGCGCAGTGTTGCTGTGCAGCGGCCTGTATGCCCGCTCGAGGATCAAAAGCCGCGCCTCAAAAACATCGCCGTCACGCTCGGCAATGTCGGGGCGAATGGCCGTGGCGACCACGCTGCTCATCTTGTTTGTCGGTGTGCCCATGGCCATTTTCAAGCAACAGTCGTTACCGAACTGCGCCTTCAACAAGGCCGGTCAACAGTTGACGGTCTGCCTGGGCGAAGACGATATCCCGGTGGTCGTGGATTGAGCGATAACCCGCACCGTTTCAATAGAAAAAACATCTAAACGATTTTTGCCAATCACCACCTCTAAGGCTTTGCTAATGCCGTTGTAGGAGCGTGCGGTCTGGATAAACGCGGCGTTCTGGAAACCATCGCGAGCAGGCTCGCTCCTACAGGAAAACCCACCTCCGTCTGTTGGCAACGGGAGCAAACAATGAAAATCAATCCCTACCTCATCTTCAACGGCGACTGCAAAGCCGCGTTCACTTTCTATGCCCAGGCCCTTCAAGGCCAGCTCGACGTCATGATGACCTTCGGTGAAAGCCCGGCGCGCGAGCACTTTGCGCCGGACCTGCACAACCTGATCATTCATACCCGCCTGTCGGTGGGCGATCAGGCGATCATGGGGTCGGACACCACACCTGATCGCCCCACAGATGACATGGCCGGTTGTTCGGTCTCGCTGAACGTCGACAGCATTGCCGAGGCGGAACGGGTCTTCAACGCATTGGCGGAAGACGGCAGCGTGCAAATGCCCCTGGAAGCGACCTTCTGGGCCGCACGTTTCGGGATGCTGGTCGACCGGTTTGGTGTGTCGTGGATGGTCAATTGCGAAAAGGATCAGTGACTTTACCGGCAAGCAAACGCCCAACCTGAAAAGGCTGGGCGTTCTGGACACTCCCGGACCGTCTGCTACCGTCAACAGGCCACCCCGCCTCGCAGCAGAACCGTCGGAGGAAACCCACCATGCCTGCCCATGACGCGCCCTGGTCCACCCGTTTGAAAATATCGCTGCTGGCGACAGCGCTCGCCGGAACCCTGCTGGCGTTGAGTGGTTGCGCCACGGTCGATGCCCAGACCACTGCTTATGTGGGTGTCGAGCATCCCGCGCCGACGCTGGCCAGTGAAGTCGTGGTGTTGCGTACCGAACCCCTTCGCCCTCACATTCGATTGGGTGAAGTGCTGATCGATGCCAGCGTTGATCCCGCCCCCCCGATCACCCAGGTAGAAGGAAAACTTCGGGACGAGTCAGCCAAGCTCGGTGGCGATGCCGTGGTGGTGGTCTACGACCATATCCAACCGATGGGCGCTTATGTCAACGGGCCGCTGTGGGCTCGCGATGTAAGAACCATTGAGGGACGCAAACTCAAAGGGATCGTGATCAAGTATCGGTAGCGGCCGCGCCTAACCCTTCACGCACACCACCTGACGCAAGGTATGCAGCACTTCCACCAGCTCGCGTTGGGCGTGCATCACGCGGTCGATGTCTTTGTAGGCCATCGGTATTTCATCGATCACCGCCGCATCCTTGCGGCACTCGACGTGGGCGGTGGCGCGGATCTGATCTTCGACGGTGAACAGGCTTTTCGCTTTGGTACGGCTCATGGTGCGGCCAGCACCGTGGCTACAGGAGCAGAACGATTGCTCGTTGCCGAGCCCGCGAACGATGAAGCTTTTCGCGCCCATCGATCCCGGAATGATCCCCAGCTCCCCCTTCTGCGCCGACACCGCGCCTTTGCGGGTGACCAGGATTTCCTGACCAAAATGCCGCTCTTTCTGCACGTAGTTGTGGTGACAGTTCACCGCCTCCAGGGCGACGTCGAACGGCTTGCCGATCACTTTCCGTGCCGCCTGAATCACCGATTGCATCATCAACGCACGGTTCTGCCTGGCGAAATCCTGGGCCCAACCGACGGCTTCAACGTAATCATCAAAATGCCGGCTGCCTTCTTCGAAGTAAGCCAGGTCACGGTCCGGCAAATTGGCGATGTGCTGGCGCATGTCGGCCTGGGCCAGTTGAATGAACAAGCAGCCAATGGCGTTGCCAACCCCGCGTGAGCCGCTGTGCAGCATGAACCAGACCCGATTGGCCTCATCCAGGCACACCTCAATGAAGTGGTTGCCGCTGCCCAACGTGCCCAAGTGCCCTCGATTGTTGGTGCTGGCGAGTTTCGGGTACTTGTCGGTAATCGCCTTGAACCGTGGGTTCAAGGCAGACCAGGCATGATCGGCCTGTTTCGGAACGCTGTCCCAGGCACCTTTGTCCCGCACCCCACGACCAACGGTGCGCCCATGGGGCACCGCTTTCTCTATCGCGCAACGCAAGCCATGCAGGTTGTCCGGTAAATCAGCGGCGGTCAGCGACGTGCACGCGGCGATCATGCCGCAGCCAATATCCACCCCGACTGCGGCGGGGATGATCGCGCCCACGGTAGGAATCACACTGCCGATGGTCGAGCCCTTGCCCAGGTGCACGTCGGGCATCACCGCCAAGTGCTTGAAGATGAACGGCATCTTCGCGGTGTTGATCAATTGCTGCCTGGCTTCGTTTTCTACCGGAACGCCTTCGGTCCAGAGCTTGATCGGTTTGCCGTTGGCGACTTCCAGCAGTTGATAGGTACGGTCTTGCATGATTCGGTTCTTTCCGGTGGCCGATGATCCGGCGCTGTGCTGAAGACTCAGCCGTGCGTTGAGTCTTCATGATATCGCAGCGAAACCACGTTGCAGATCCTCAATCAACGCCTCGACATCCTCCAGCCCGATGTGCAAACGCAGCACCGGATTCAATGAACGGTCCGCCGCACTCTGGCGATCCTGGGTGTCGGCCACGGTGATCAGACTTTCGAAACCGCCCCAGGACGCGCCCAATCCGAACAACTGCAACGCATCGATGAAGCGCTCGACATAAGCGGCGTCCGCCCCGTTCAGCTCAAAGGACAGCAAGCCGTTGCTGCCCTTGAAGTCCCGTTGCCACAAGGTGTGGCCAGGGTGGTCGGGCAAGGCCGGATGGAACACCCGTTTCACCTGCGGTTGCGCTTGCAGCCAATGGGCGATTTCCAGCGCCTGGCGCTCATGCACCTCCAGCCTCGGTGCCAGGGTTCGTGCGCCGCGCAATACCAGATAAGCGTCATCCGGGCTGACGGTGACGCCAAAGGTGTCGCTCATGGAGGCCAGCGGTTGCCAGGCATCTTCACGGACGCAGACGCTGCCCATGACCACATCGCTGTGGCCGCACAGGTATTTGGTCAGCGCCATGATCGAGATGTCTGCGCCGAGGGTCAGCGGTCGGTACAGGTAACCCGAGCCCCAGGTGTTGTCGACGGCCAGCAGAATGCCTCGCGGTTTGCACAGGGCGGCGATGGCCGGCAAGTCGCAGAGCTCGTACAGCAAGGAGCCCGGGACTTCGGTGTAGACCATTTTGGTGTTGGCTTGCAGTTGCGCCTGCAAGTCGCTGCCGTCGGGGACGAAGTAGCTGACCTGGATGCCGAACGGCTCAAGAAATTCCCGGGCCAGACGCCGCACCGGTGCGTACACCGCATCGGTGATCAGCACATGATCGCCGGGGCGCAGGTAGGCCAGAAACGTCTGCGCGACCGCCGCCAGCCCGGTGCCGAACAGTCGCGTGCGATAACCGCCTTCCAGTTCGGTGACCAGGTCTTCGAGGGCGAACGCGGTCGGATTGCCGCGCGCGCCGTAACTCAACACCCGCTCGGTGTCACGGCGGGCACGGGCGTCACGCATTTGCGCGAGGTTGTCGAACAGTACCGTGCTCAGACGGGTGACCGGCACGTTGACCGAACGACCGCCACTGCCCTGCTCCGTGCGTGCCGAATGGACCAGGCGTGTGCGTACCCGCGCGTCCTCGGTGGCGTGAGGTTGCAGCGGTTTGAGACTGGCGATCTCATCGTCGCTCATCTGCGCCAGCAAGCCGATTTCCCAGGCCAGGTACTGCCGCGCCGCGTCCTTGTTGCCGGAGTGCCGATCATGGGTGAAGAACAGGAAATCGATGCACTGTTCATTGGCCGGCGTGTCCGGACTTTCCTGCACGGTGAATCCGGCCGCACGCCAGGCAGCGAGTCCGCCTTCCAGCAGTCGCAGTTGTGCGCGCTGGGTTTCCGGCAATTCCTGCGCCGCGAATGCGGCCAGCAATGGATCATCGGCCACCAAGACCAATGGCCGGTGCTCACCGGCTACGTGCGTCGCGAGCAGCGAACGAATCGACCAGCGAAAGCCGGCAATATGGCCCTTGCGAAAGGTCATGCTCGGGCGCAAATCGATCAGCGCGACGGTGTCGTCCTTCAACGCGTCAGACAGTGCCTGCACCGAGATCGATGGCAATGCCTCAGGGGCGGCAACTTCGGCCTCGGGCAACGCCAGATCGCTGCTCACGCCACCTTCAAGCACATACGCCTCATGCCCCAACTGGCGCAGCCAGCTCGCGACAATCGGCGCACGCACACCATCGCTGTCGATCAGCACCAACCGCGCCTGACGCACGCCGACATACAGGTCGGTGGATTGAATCAACTGCCCGCCCGGCGTGTGTTGTGAACCGGGCAGACTGCCAGCGGCAAACTCCTCGGCAGTGCGCACGTCGCACAGAAACAGACTGCGCCCGACCTCTTCGGCCCACTGCGCGACTTGCTGGGCCACAACGGTTTTCACCCCAGACCGCTCCGCCAGTCCGGCAGCGGCCACACGCTGTGCGGCCAAGGGCGCAACAGACACGGCATCGGCATAACGACGGCTGCTGCCGTGCTCCAGCTGAAAATCTTCGAGGTACCAGCCCTGAGTACCGTTCTCCAACGCGTAGACCGGATTCTTCAAGCCCAGGTTGATCAGCGTTTGCGCGCCGATAATGCTGCGGGTCCGGCCGGCGCAATTGACCACGATTGGCGTGGTGTCATCCGGCACCAGATCGTGGATGCGATAGCCCAGCTCACCGTTCGGGCAGCACACGGAACCGGGAATGGTCATCTTGCGGTATTCATCGAACGGCCGGCCGTCCAGCACCACCAGCGGCTCGCCACGGCCTTGCCATTCGGCCAACTGCTGCGCGGTGACATGCGGCGTGTGGCTGGCCTCTTCCACCAATTCGCCGAACGCCTTGGACGGCACATGCACGCCGGCAAACAGCTGATAACCGGCAGCCTGCCAGCCATCGGCGCCACCCTCGAGAACGTGCACGCGCTCATACCCCAACGCCTGAAGACGCTGGGCAGAACGCGTAGCGACATCGCCGCCACTCTGGTCATAGATCACCAGCCGCACCTGAAGGTTCGGCGCCAGCCGCCGAGCCTCCAGTTCCAGTCGGCTGTAGGGCAGATTGACCCCGAAAAACAGATGGGCCTCGCCATACTGGCCGTGTTCGCGCACATCAAACAGGGCGATTTCCTGCCCGTCGAACAGCCACTGTTGCAATTGCCCTGGGGTTACGGTCTGGCTCATGGAAGTCCCGCTTGAAAAAGAAATTATTGAAGCGCCAGAGAGCGCTCATTGGCCGCCACGTCGCGGCCCTTCGCATACGCACGCTGAATCGCCGGCCGTGCCTTGAGGCGTTCGCGCCAGGCGTGGATGTGCGGGAAGTCCGCCAGGTCCTGGCCCTGACGTTGCGGCTGGATCCACGGGAAAATCGCCATGTCGGCAATGGAGTACTCGCCCGCCACATACGGCACGTCAGCCAGGCGCGTTTCCAGCACCCGATACAACCGCGTCGCTTCGGCATTGAGCAGGTCGAGGGCGAACGGAATCGGCTGCGGCGCCTTCTCCTTGAACACCTGCAACTGACTCAGGTACGGCGTGATATGCCCCACCTGCCAAAACAGCCACTCCTGGACTTTCTGCCGCTCGACACTGCCGGCCGGCGGCAGAAAACGCCCGGCCTTATCGGCCAGGTAATTGAGAATGGCGCCGGATTCGAACAGGTTCAGCGGCTCGCTCAAACCCTCGGGTGCATGGTCGACAATCGCCGGGATCCGCCCATTGGCGCTGATCCGCTGGAACGCCACCTGCTTCTGCTCGCCCTCACGGATATTGATCGGCACCACCCGGTAATCCAGCCCAAGTTCTTCAAGCAGGATGCCGATCTTCAAACCGTTGCCGGTCGGCCAGTAGTACAAATCGATCATGCGTAGGCCTTGATCGACGGCGCCATTTGCGAGGCGTTGTAATTGAGAATGCGCCCGTCCGCTTCGACGCCGTAACGACCGTTGAGCGATTCCAGCGGCAAGCCGTAGAGATGGAAATGCAAGGTCGCACTCTCGCCTTCAACGCGAATGCCGTGCAGGTCTTCACCGAGAAACGAAATCGACGTGCCGGGTTGCACGATCACTTCCTTTTGCAGATGCAAAGTGGTGAAACCTGGCTCGCGACCTTCGTCATCACGACCATAGACGTAGTTGATCTCCTGGCCTTCGACGGCGCTGATGATCGCCCAGGTTTCATGGTTGTGCGGGAGCGTGCTTTTGCCCGGCAACAACGAGTTCAGGTACAGCGTCGGCGTGTCGCCGTCGTCATTCAGACGATAGCGAAACGCGGTGCTGCCCTGCCCCGGCACTGGCGCGGGAAAAGCGTCGAAATTGAACAGATCGCGGCGCTCGGCCAGGGCTTCCAGCAGGGAGACGATCTCCACCAGCGCGGCGCGGTCGACGCCGCGTTGGTTGATGACGCGGATTTTCTTCAGGAAATCCTCGATGACGGCGGCACGGTTTTCGGTACTCATGGACAGGCTCCTCGGTATTAGACGGACAGGCTGTAGCGACCCAGGTTGGTCAGCAGATACGGATCGTTGGCAACGGCGGGACGGCGTCCCGGATCACCCAAGGCATGGCGCAGGAATTCCTGGGTGCGCTCGCTGCTCGGGTGCTGGAAAATCTGTGCGGCGCTGCCGTGCTCGACGATCACGCCGTTTTCGGTGAAGTAGACGATGTCGCTGATCTCTTCAGCGAAGCGCATTTCATGGGTGACCAGCACGCAGGTCATGCCCTCTTCGGTCAGCTCGCGAATCACCGTCAGCACTTCGCCGACGGTTTCCGGGTCAAGGGCCGAGGTCACTTCATCGAACAGGATCAATTCCGGGCGCATCGCCAGCGCCCGGGCTATCGCCACACGTTGTTGCTGGCCGCCGGACAGTTGCCCCGGATAGGCATCGGCCTTGTGCTCCATGCGCACTTTCGCCAGCAGGGCACGCGCTTCTTTTTCGGCCTCGATGCGGCTGCGCCCCAACACCTTGCGCGGCGCAATCACCAGGTTCTCCAGCACCGACAAATGCGGGAACAGGTTGTACTGCTGAAAGACAAACCCCACGCGCTTGCGCAACTCGATGCGCTGGGCTTCCTGCGCCAGCGTGTGCACCTCGGTGGTGCCGACGCGGATGCTGCCGCGCTGGGGCTGCAACAACCCGGTGATGCAGCGCAGGATGGTCGATTTGCCGGAACCGGACGGGCCGATGATCGACACCGCCTGCCCACGATGAACGTCGAGGTCGATGCCTTTGAGCACCGGATTATTGGCGAACGACAGGTGCAGATCGCGCAGGCTGACCAGAGGCTCGGCGACGGTTTCAGTAGAAGGCATAACGTCGCTCCAGGCGTTGGGTGAGACGGGAAATCGGGTAGCAATAAGCGAAGAACAGCACCAGCAGGCTCAGGTAAATCACCACGGTGAAGCCGGTCATGTTTACGGTGTTGCTGGCGATCTGCGCGGTGTCGATCACGTCATGCACACCCACCAGCGAGGCCAGCGCCGTGCCCATGGTGATCACCGCATACAGGTTCATCCACGGCGGCAACATGCGTTTGAAGCACTGCGGCAGGATGATCGAGCGGAAAATCTGCCCACGTGTGAACGCCAGCGAACGGGCCGCTTCCCACTGCGTGCTCGGGATCGAAGCGATGGCGCCACGGAAGATTTCCGCGACATTGGCACTTGCCGGCAAGGCCAGGCCAATGGTCACCTTGACCCAGTCGGGGAACGAGACGTAGGCGCTGCCGATCTTGATCTCGAACGGGAACACATAGGTGGTGAAATAGATCAGCACCAGCCACGGCGCATTGCGGAAAATCTGCACCCAGATCCGTGCCGGGAAACGCAGCAGACGCAGCGGCGACAACGCCAGTGCACCCACCAGCAACCCCAGCACCGACCCCAGCGCGATGGCGACCAGACTGATCAGAATGTTTTGCCCGAAGCCCACGGCCAGGGCTGGCGACCATTGCAGCAGCGCCTTGAGCACCGGGCTTTGCGGGGCCAACCACAGCAACCCGGGCACAACGCAGATCAGCAGCAACAATTTGCCGACGTGCCGCCGTGGCCAGGTCACCGGTGCGGTGACGGACGATTCAATGGCCATAGCCGGGCATCCTCAGGCGCGCTTCCAGGTAGCGCCCCACACAATTGACGATAAAACTCAGCAGACCGAAAAAGCTCAGAATCAGGATCATCAGTTCCAGCACGTTATCGCTCTGGGTCCAGATCATGATCGACGCGTAGGTGATATCGCCCACGGCAATCGCCGAGGCGACGGCGGTCATTTTCACCAGGTCGATCAGGTTGTTGATCAGCGATGGCAAGGCGAAGCGCAAGGCCAGCGGCAGTTGCACGTTCCACAACAACTGCCGAGCGTTGAACGCCAGGGAACTGGCCGCTTCCAGCGTCACGCCCGGCACCGCCTCGATGCCGGCTCGCAAGGCCTCGGCATGGAATGCGCCCTTGTGCAGCGAGATCACGATCACCACCCAGGCGAACGGCGTCAGCGGGTTCGCCGCGCCGACGGCCTGGGTCAGCAACATGTTCAGCACCAGGAAGGCGCAATACAGCTGCACCAGCGTCGGCGTGTTGCGGGTGACTTCGACGAACACCCGCGCCGGCTTCGCCAGCCACGGCTTGCCCGACGTCAGCATCGCCGCCAATCCCACGCCGGCCAGCAAACTGCCGACGATGGTGAACAGGCACAACAGCACCGTGGTCAGCGCGCCCTGCACCAAGGTGCCGCGTTGGTAGGCGTCCAGCAGAAAGCTGTAGCTCAGGCCGAACCCGGCGCTCCAGTGGACGAAAAGCTCCAGCCAGTGACTCATGCCGTACCCCGCAGTTGCGCGCAGGCCCGGGCAATGCGGCGTCCGGCTTCAGCCACGCTGTCGGTCGCGGTGGCGATGGACAGGCGGAACCACGGCGACAGGCCATAGGCACTGCCCGCTACGCCAGCCACCCCTTCCTCCAGCAAATAGGCGACGACGTCGGCGTCGCTGTTCAGGCGCACGCCGTCAGGACGATAACGCCCCAGCAACCCGGCGCAGCGTACGAACACGAAGAATCCGCCCTGAGGCTCAAGCACTTCGAGACCGTCTACGTCGCGCAACGTGCTCACCAACACATCCCTTCTCAGTTGATAAGCCGCCACTTGCTCGGGCAGGAAATCCAGCCCTCCGTCAAAGGCCGCCAATGCAGCCGCTTGCCCCACCGAGGAAGCCCCGGAAGTCGACTGCGACTGCACGACCGCCATTGCGCTGGTCAACACTTGCGGCCCGGCACCGAAACCGATGCGCCAGCCGGTCATTGCGTAGGTCTTGGACACACCACCAACCAACAGGCAGCGAGCTTGCAGATCCGGCGCGACATTGAGCAGGCTCTGCGGCGGCTGACCGTCAAAACGGATGTGCTCATAGAGTTCATCCAGCAGGATCAACACCTGCGGATGACGGCGCAGCACCTCGGCGAGCGCCTGCAACTCGGCCGCGCTGTAAACCGCGCCGCTGGGATTGCCGGGGCCGTTGAGGATCAACCAGCGCGTGCGCTCGCCGATGTGTTGCTCCAGTTGCGCGGCTGTCAGCTTGCAGCCCTGCTCCAGACCGCATTCGATAAACACCGGCTCGCCACCGTTGAAACGCACGCTGTCCGGAAACGACGGCCAGTACGGCGTGGGCACCAGCACTTCATCGCCCTCGTCGAGGGTCGCGGCAAAGGCGTTGAAGATGATTTGCTTGGCACCGTTGGCAATCACGATGGAGGGCAGCGAATACTCCAGGGCGTTTTCGCGCTGGAGCTTGCGTTGCACGGCAAGTCGCAAAGCCTTCACGCCCGGCGTCGGCGTGTACTTGGTGGCACCGGCGGCGATGGCGGCATATGCCGCCTGCTTGATGTGTTCAGGCGTGTCGAAATCCGGCTCGCCGGTGGTCAGGTCGAGAATGTCACGACCGGCTTCGCGCAACTCGGTAGCACGGGATTTGGCGGCGGCGTTGGCCGACAAGGACACACGCTGCACACGCCTGGAAAGTCTTAGCGTCATGGCTGGGCAACCTCCAAGACCTTGCCCGGATTGAGCAGGTTTTTCGGGTCCAGCGCTTGCTTGATGCGCCGCATCAGATCCAGCTCCACCGGGCTTTTGTAGCGATCCAGCAGGCCCAGCTTGCGTTGGCCGATGCCGTGTTCGGCGCTGATCGAGCCGCCGTGGGCATGGGCGCTGTCGTGAACCAGCAGGCTGAGCGCCGCGTAGTTCGCCATGTGCGCATCCACCGTCGAATCCAGCGGATGAGCGACGTTGTAATGCAGGTTGCCGTCGCCCAGATGGCCGAAGGTGAAATGCCGGACACCGGGAAAGTGCGCCTGCAACAGCGCATCGGTGTGGCTGACGAACGCCACGACCTGGGAAATCGGCACCGAGATGTCGTGCTTCATGTTGCGGCCGGCACGTTTCTGCGCCTCGCTCATGTTTTCGCGCAACAGCCACAGCGCTTCACTTTGTGCGAGGCTTTCGGCGATCAGCGCATTGGCCAGCAAATCCTTTTCGAACGCATCGCCGAGCACCACTTCAAAGGCTTCGCGGGCGTGAGTTTCGCTGTGGTTATCCGAGAGTTCCAGCAACGCGAACCAGGGTTGGCTGACACCGAGAAAAGGTTGCGGTCCCTCGGGAAATTGCTCGCGCAGCAGCGCCAGGCAATCGGCACTGAGCAGTTCGAAAGCGGTGAGGCTGGCGCCAAACCCGGCGCGGGCATGGGACAGGAATTGCACCGCTTGCGCCAGCGAGTCGAAGGCCAGCAACGCCGTGGCTTGCGCCTTGGGCAGCGGGAACAGTTTCAGCGTGGCGGCGGTGATAATGCCGAGGGTGCCTTCACTGCCGATGTACAGGTCGCGCAGGTCATAACCGGTGTTGTCCTTGCGCAGACCGCGCAGGCCATTCCAGATTTCACCCTCGGCGGTCACCACTTCCAGCCCCAGCGTCAGCTCGCGGGTATTGCCGTAGCGCAACACGGCGGTACCGCCGGCATTGGTGCCGAGATTGCCACCAATCGTGCAACTGCCTTCGGCGCCCAGGCTCAGAGGAAACAAGCGACCGGCCTTACGGGCGACGTCCTGCACGTTTTGCAGAATGCAGCCGGCTTCGACGGTCAGCGTGTCGTTGTCGGTGTCCACGACGCGCACCCGGTTCAGACGATCCAGCAACAGCAACACCGCACGGCCGCTAGCGTCCGGGGTGGCGCCGCCCATCAGCCCGGTGTTGCCGCCCTGCACCACCACAGGTGTATCGGTGGCCACGCAGGCGCGGACCACTGCCGCGACTTCTTCGGTATTGGCCGGGTGCACGGCGGCAATGACCTGGCCGACGTAACGGCCCTGTTTATCGGTCAGGTACGGCGCGGCCTCTTCGCTGCTCTGCACATGGCTGGCGCCGAGCAGTTGCTGCAAGTCTGCGAACAGACTCACGGAAGCACCGCCAGCGGCGCGGCGTTGCGATATTTTTCGTGCAAGTCACGCAGGGCCTGAGACGGCGCCATGCCGGTGCGTTCGCCCAGTTCGATCAGCCAGCCACTGCGGTGCCAGTCGCGCACGATGGCATCGAGTTTCGTCTGGGTATCGTGCTCGCCTTTGCGCAACCAGATCACCGAGTTGGAGGGGATCAAATCACCCGGCAGCGGGATTTCATAACCGGCCCACTCGGCATCGCTCAACAACGCATGCATGGTCGGGCTGACATGCACCGCCGCCACGCAGCCATTGCCGCGCAGCGACAACAACGACTCGGACTGGCTGCGGAACGCCTTGATCTCGGCGCCGTAGGTTTCCTGCAACGGCTTGATGAAGTTGCTGCCCTGGGACACGCACACCGGCTTGCCCTTGAGGTCGGCCCATTGGGTAATGCCCGAGCCTTTGCGAATCAACGCCGCGCCGCCCACCTCTTCATAAGGCGTGGGCACGTAATCGAGGATCTCGGCGCGCTCGTCGGTGAACTGCATGTTGGCGATCAGGATGTCGACCTTGCCCTGCTGCAAAAACTGCACGCGGTTCGGCGCCAGGACCGAGACAGTGTTGGCTTCGACGCCCAAGGCCTTGGCAACGCCTTTGGCCAGTTCGACGTTGTAGCCCAGGTGCTCGCCCGTCTTCGGGTCGATGGTGCCGAACGGCGGCCCGCTGAGAATCACCCCGACACTGATGGCGTGGCGCTGCTCGATCTTGTCCAGCGTGGCATCGGCTTGAGCCAGGTTCGCGCCCAACACGACAGCGCCGGCCAGGCACAGCGAGGACAGGTTTTTTACGGATAAATAGCGATTCATGCGCGACTACCTTGAACAGCCGTCGCGCAATGCGCCGGCGTAGTGAAGACGATGAGTTGAATCAGGCGCCGTTGGCCTGAAACTTCTTTTGCAACTCGACCAGCGCCGGTGACGCGGGCGTGATGTGGTTGCGGGTCTGCGCCTCGATCAGCCAGCCGCTGCGGTGCAGTTCCTTGACGATCGGGTCGAGCCTGGCCTGGGTGTCGCTTTCGCCACGACGGGTCCAGATCACCGAAGGCGCCGGGTTCAGTTCCGGGGAGATCGCCCGGTAGTCTTTCCATTCGGCACTGTCGGCGATCAACGGATTGACCAGCGTGGCGTCGTGCACTGCGGCGACGCAGTTATTGCCGCGCAACGCCAGCAAGGATTCCGACGAGCTCTTGAAGGCTTTGATCTCGACACCCAACTCGGTGAGCGGCTTGACGTAGCTGCTGCCTTGCGAAGTGCAGACCGGCTGCCCCTTGAGGTCTTCCCAACGGCTGATCTTGCTGTCCTTGAGCACCGCCGCGGTGCCCCCGACCCGGTAAAACGGCGTCGGCACAAAACCGAGAATCTCGCCGCGTTCCGCCGTCCATTCCATGTTGGCGATCAGCAAATCGACTTTGCCCTGCTGCAAAAACTGCACGCGGTTGGCCGGCAAGACAGGCACCAGTTCCACTTCAGCGCCCAACTGGCGACCCAGTTCCTGAGCGAGTTCGACGTTCAAGCCGCGTGGCTTCTGGGTAGCCGGATCAATCCCGCCAAACGGGCCGCCCGACAACAGCACGCCGACCGCCAGCGCATGACGCTGCTCGATCTTGTCCAGCGTCGCGTCAGCCTGGGCAGCCGTGCTGGCGGCCAGTGAGACCAGGGCGCCCAACATCACAGGCAATATTCGTTTTACAGGTGTGCGCTCGAACAACATGGTTTTTCCCCCTCATGGATGATCGGCGTCCCCCGACCTGATGTGGGGGATCCTAGGTACAGCGTTGGCGTAACGGAAATTCAAATATCTAATATCGTTATAACTTGGCGTTTAAGCCTGAATACCGAAATGGCTATAAACCCAGCAATTACTGAGCATTAACCATGTGTCTCTAAATAACTCAGCAAAAATACATAAACGTTCTTTATGCTTATGTTTAAACTCGTGATGTAAAAACAGCCCTGGAAACGCCCATGTCGACCCTGCCCACGCTTGACCTCGAATTGCTGCGCACTTTCATCGCGGTAGTGGATCACCACAGTTTTGCCGAGGCCGGCGCGCAACTGGACCGCACGCAATCGTCAGTCACCCAACACATGCAACGCCTGGAGCAACAGGTTGGGGTGAATCTGTTCGAGAAACGCGGGCGGCAAAAACAACTGACGGAAGCCGGGCTGCAGTTGCTGCGCCACGCCAGACAGATGCTCTCGCTTAACGACGAGGCCTTGAGTTCCCTGCGTGAAAGCAGCTTGAGCGGTGTGTTGCGCATCGGGTCGCCCCATGACATCGCCGACACGATCCTGCCGCCGATCCTCAGCCACATCGCTCGCTCGGCACCGCGCTTGCGTCTGGAAATCGACGTCGGTCGCAGCCCGTTCCTGATGGAAGACCTGCATCGGGGCAAGGTCGACATGGTGATTTCCACTCGCGAAGACCCGAACCTCGAAGGCTTTGCCTTGCGCACCTCGCCGGTGTGGTGGATTTGCTCGGCGCAATACCTGCACAACCCCGGCGAACCCTTGCCGCTGATTCTCGTGGATGAGCCGAGCATCTATCGACGCTATGCGCTGGAAGCGCTGGAACGCGCGAACATTCCCTGGCGTCAGGCGTACCTGGCGTCGAACCTGATCGGCATTAAAGCGGCGACACGCGCGGGACTGGGGGTCACCCCCCGAAGCATGGAAATGCTCGGCCCGGACATGCGTGTGCTGGGTGAAAATGATGGATTGCCGCGACTGCCGGACGTCACTTACTACCTGTGGATCCGGCCTAACACCGCCAACCTGATCGCGCGCAAGGCCTATGACCTGATCCGCGCGAGCCAGGGCCTGTCGTTTTCTTGAACGTCGATTCAGAGCTTGGCAATCGATACCTCGGTGGATTTGACGAAGGCGATGACTTCGCTGCCCACCCTCAATTCGAGGTCGCGCACCGAGCGGGTGGTAATCACCGAAGTGACGATCCCGGAAGCGGTTTGCACATCGATTTCCGAGACCACTTCGCCTTCGACGATTTCCTTGATGACACCCTTGAACTGGTTGCGAACGTTGATCGCTTTGATGGTCATGATGCGGCTTCCTGTGTGATGTCGAACGCATCCGAACGGATGTGCAGGCGCCCAAAGTGCACTTCCCGGAACAACATTAAAAGGAATATATAATTATCTATTTATATCTTTTAGAAATATAAGACCTCGCCCGCATTTGCAGCGCACGCCAACCCTGTAGGAGCCAGCTTGCTGGCGATGGCGATCTCACGGACGCCATCGCCGGCAAGCCTGGCTCCTACAAAATCGCGGGGGGATTCGGGATTGGGGTTCACGCCAAACCTGTAGGAGCCCGGCTTGCTGGCGATGGCGATCTGGCGGACGCCTTCGCCGGCAAGCCTGGCTCCTACAAAATCGCGGGGGGATTCGGGATTGGGGGGGGGCTCGCCAAACCTGTAGGAGCCAGCTTGCTGGCGATGGCGATTTCACGGACGCCTTCGCCGGCAAGCCTGGCTCCTACAACATCGCGGGGGTGTTCGGGATTGGGGGGTTCACGCTAAACCTGTAGGAGCCGGCTTGCTGGCGATGGCGATCTGGCGGACGCCTTCGCCGGCAAGCCTGGCTCCTACAACATCGCGGGGGATTCGGGATTGGGGTTCACGCTAAAAACCTGTAGGAGCCGGCTTGCCGGCGATGGCGATCTGGCGGGCGCCTTCGCCGGCAAGCCTGGCTCCTACAAAATCGCGGGGGTGTTCGGGAGTGGGTTTACGTCGGGTTGAGACAGGCATGAAAAAGCCCAACCTGAAGAGGTTGGGCCGAGGTATTGAACAGGCATGTGTTTCCATTCACTGGCGCGTATCCATCATTTTGTCGGCGAGCGCCTTGGCTCTTTCAATCAACAGATTCTGCCTGTCCTCATGAGTGGCCCCTCCTACAACCGGCGCCGTCAGATTGCTTTCCGCAATCAGCGCAGCGCAAAAATATTGATCCCAGACAGCTTTGTCCGCGGACGTCTGTGCGGTCATTCGGTCGGCAATCATCTCCGGCTCCTCCTGATGAAGTAGCACTGCCAGTTTACGCCCGATTCAAGCACATCCAAATGTCACCATTCGTCGCTAATGTAGACGCGACAAAGAATTGCCACAGCCTCTGGCGCAGGGATTGCAATCGCCGGTCGTAATCGCCCGGAAACGACGTAATTCTGACGCGACAACCATCAAATCAATATTTTGGACGCCAGCCATGCGCTGGGTCTTTTACCCGGAGATGTAACGTGTCAACTCTCAACGAAATCGCAGCGAACCACGCGAAAATGGCGAAAAAACTGGCGGGAGAGTCGACCGAAATGTGTGAGCGACAGCCGCTGGTAGTGGGTGGGTTTGAGGTCACTTCCGTTGTTGATGAGCAACCCCATGTGCCCATGCACCTCATCGTTGCCGGGCAGGACAACCACCTCGCCCAGGCTGTGGGCTATTTGCCTTGAGCTATTGCGACAGATTCAACGACATCGCCGCGACGTTTACGCAGACCTGAAACGAAAAAAGGGATCAAGCATCTGGATGCATGATCCCCTTTGACGGATATGAAACAGCGGACTTCGCGATCAGTGGTCAGGGTTGACGTAGTATCTGCCGCGCCTTTCAGCTCGATTCGCTTTCCCGGATGAGCTTCTTGTTAATCTTCCCGACGCTGGTTTTAGGGATCTCGGCGACGAACCTGAACCGCTTGGGGATCGCCCATTTATTGATACGGCCACGCTCGACAAACCCTTGCAGGTGCACCTCCAGCATCTTGCGGTCGAGGTATTGCCCAGGCTCGCACACCACCAGCGCCATCGGCCGTTCGCCCCATTGCTCGTCCGCAATGCCCACGACCGCGACCGACATGACGGCCGGGTGTTCGCTGATCAGGCTTTCCAGTTCCAGGGAGCTGATCCACTCCCCGCCCGTCTTGATCACATCCTTGATTCGATCTTTGATTTCCACCCCTCCCAAAGGGTCAATGGAGGCCATGTCGCCGGTGTGCAGCCAGCCGTTGTGCCAAAGCTCTGCCCCCTTTTCAGGCTCCTTCAAATAGCCTTGGGTCAACCAAGGCGCGCGCACCACAATCTCGCCCAGGGACTCTCCGTCATGGACAACTTCATTGCCATTGGCATCGATGATTTTCAGGTCGACCATCGGTACGGTTGTGCCAGTCTTGATGCGGGTAACCAGTTGGGCTTGCGTGGATTGTGCGAGGTCTTCGTCGCGCAGGTAAGTCAGGCACAGCAACGGGCAGGTTTCCGACATGCCGTAACCGCTGTGTACCTGAATACCTTTGGCACTCGCTTCACTGGCGATGCCCAAGGTCAGCGCGCTGCCGCCCAGGAGCATTTTCCAGCCATCAAAACGAGTCCGTTGCGCTTCCTCGCAGTTCAGGATCATTTGCAGAATGGTCGGCACACAGTGGGAGAACGTGACCTTCTCCTCTCGATACAGCCTGACCAGGCTGTTGGGCTCGTAGCGGCCGGGATACACCTGCTTGATGCCCATCAGGGTGGCGACATAGGGCACACCCCAGGCGTGCACGTGAAACATCGGTGTGATCGGCATGTAGACATCATCGGAGCGCAGCAGCGGCAACCCCTGGTAGACGCCCAAAGTGCCCACGGCATTCAAGGTGTGCAAGACCAATTGGCGGTGGGTGAAATACACGCCTTTAGGGTCGCCGGTAGTGCCCGTGGTGTAGAAAAGGGTCGCCACCGAGTTTTCATCGAAATCGGCAAAGTCGTACTGGTCTGCGGCCCCGGCCAACAGGTTTTCATATTCCCCCAGCACCGGCAGCGACGTGGGAGTGGCTGTGTCGTCCGTAAGCTGCAAGTAACCTTTGACGGTGTTGAGCTGCCCCTGAATCTGTTCAACCAGAGGCAGGAAATCGTCATGCACGAGCACCAGGTCGTCCTCGGCATGGTTCATGGTGAAGAGCACCTGATCCGGCGAAAGACGGATGTTCACGGTGTGCAGCACCGCGCCGATCATCGGCACGGCAAAGAAACATTCCAGGTAGCGATGGCTATCCCAGTCAAGCAGGGCCACCGTGTCCCCGGCCTTGACGCCGGCAGCGGTCAAGGCGTTGGCCAGCTTGCGTATCCGCTGGTTGAGCGTCTGGTAGCTGTAGCGCAGCTTGTCGGCATACACGATTTCCCGGCCCGGCTCATAGCGCACGCCGGACAACAACAATTGCTTGATCAGCAAGGGATAGGCGTAGGCGCCGTCGGCGGGCGGAATTATTTTTGTCGCCATCATGGTTGTGGTTCCCGGTCCTTTTTTACGTGAGCTCAGAACTGCTCTGCATCCAATTTATAGAGGCATTCGCTGCCAGCCTTGGCCGACGCGCTCAACGAGTGGATACGTGGCAGCAGACGGGCGAAGTAGAAGCGTGCAGTGGCCAGTTTGCTGACATAGAACGCGTCCTTGGAATGCGTGCTCATGGCGGCTTTGGCCATTCGCGCCCACATGTAGGCGTACGCGGTGTAGCCGAACACGTGCAGG
The DNA here is from genome assembly GCF_017351735.1 of Pseudomonas sp. FW300-N2A2. Taxonomy (NCBI): domain Bacteria; kingdom Pseudomonadati; phylum Pseudomonadota; class Gammaproteobacteria; order Pseudomonadales; family Pseudomonadaceae; genus Pseudomonas; species Pseudomonas sp. FW300-N2A2. The sequence continues at coordinate 50,682 of NZ_JACNDU010000029.1, forward strand.
TACTCGACCGAAGCCGCGCCGATTTCATTCGGGTTGTTCTGGGCTCGGTCCAGCAACCATGCGGTCAGTTCGTCGAGGGTGTCGACGGCGGCGTTCAACGGTCTGGTGAACTCGCCGAGGTCAGCGCAGGCATTGGCGGTAAAGTTGCGGATTTCCGAAGCGAACAGCCGGTAGAGCGCCCCGCCGCTGCCGACGATTTTGCGCCCGGCCAGGTCCAGTGACTGGATACCGTTGGTGCCTTCGTAGATCTGGGTGATGCGCACATCGCGAACCAATTGCTCCTGGCCCCATTCGCGGATATAGCCATGGCCGCCGAAGATCTGCTGGCCATGCACGGTGGTTTCCAGCCCCATGTCGGTGAGGAACGCCTTGGCCACAGGGGTCAGAAGCGACACCAGTTCCTGGGCGCGGCTGCTGATTGACTCGTCTTCGCTGTATTTGGCGGTATCCAGCTGCAGGGCCACGTAGCTGGAAAACGCCCGACCGCCTTCGTTCAAGGCCTTCATGGTCAACAGCATCCGGCGTACATCCGGGTGAACGATGATCGGATCGGCGGCTTTGTCCTTGTTCTGCGCGCCCCTCGGCGAACGGCTTTGCAGACGGTCACGGGCGTATTCGACGGCGTTCTGGTAAGAGCGTTCGCCTTGCGCAAGGCCCTGAATACCCACGCCCAGACGTTCGTAATTCATCATGGTGAACATCGCCGCCAACCCTTTGTTAGGTGCGTCGACGATCCAGCCGGTGGCGCCGTCAAAGTTCATCACGCACGTGGCGGAGGCCTTGATGCCCATCTTGTGCTCGATGGAACCACAGGACAGCGAGTTGCGCTCGCCCAGCGAGCCATCGGCATTGACCAGTACCTTGGGCACCAGGAACAGCGAAATGCCTTTCGGTCCCGCGGGTGCATCCGGCAAGCGCGCCAGTACCAGGTGAATGATGTTTTCGGTCAGGTCGTGCTCACCGCCGGTGATGAATATCTTGCTGCCGCTGATCTTGAAACTGCCGTCGGCCTGAGGTTCGGCACGGGTGCGAATCAGGCCCAGGTCTGTGCCGGCATGCGCTTCGGTCAGGCACATCGAGCCGGTCCAGGTGCCGTCGTACAGGTTCGGCAAGTAGGTGGCTTTCAGTACTTCGCTGGCGTGAGCATTGATCGACAGGCACGCGCCGGCCGTCAGCATCGGGTACAGGCCGAAGGACAGGCTGGCCGAATTGACCATCTCTTCGACCTGGGCCGAAATGGCCTTGGGCATGCCCATGCCACCGAACCGTGGATCGCCACCTACGCCTACCCAGCCACCTTCGGCAAAAGCCTTGTAGGCGGCGGAAAAACCATCCGGTGCCGTCACCGAGCCATTGCTCCAGGTGCAGCCTTGTTCATCGCTGCTGCGGTTCAGCGGTGCAATCACTTCGGCGCTGATCTTGCCGGCTTCTTCGAGGATCGCGGCGGCCGTTTCTTCATCGATCACCTCGGCCAGGCCAGGCAATTTGGCCCACAACCGGGACACCTGGAAAACCTCGTTGAGTACGAAGTGCATGTCACGCAAAGGAGCTTTGTAATCAGACATCGTTGGCTTACTCGGAAGTGGTCAGGGCATGAGGCATGCCCGGACGTTGAGAGATTTCGGTGTTGTCGGCTTGCGCAACAGGGCCGGGCGCCAGCGCCCGTTCGCGCAACAGGAAATAAGACAGGGCAGGAATCAGCACCAGCGCACCCAGCATGTTCCACAGGAACATGAAGGTCAGCAGGATGCCCATGTCGGCCTGGAACTTGATCGGCGACCAGACCCAACACACCACGCCAGCCGCCAGGGTGATGCCCACCAGCCCGACCACCCGGCCGGTGAAGGACACCGCGTTGCGGTAGGCCTGGGACAGCGGCAAACCCTGGCGCTGGAAGTGCAGTTGCACGCTGAGCAGGTACAAGGCGTAGTCAACACCGATGCCCACGCCGAGGGCGATCACCGGCAAGGTCGCAACCTTTACGCCGATCCCCATGGCGACCATCAGCGCTTCGCAGAGGATCGAGGTCAGTACCAGCGGCAACAACGCCACCAGCGTGGCGCGCCAGCTGCGGAAGGTGATCAGGCAAAACAGCGTCACTGCCGCGTAGACGTAAAGCAACATGGTGCGATTGGCTTCGCGCACGACGATGTTGGTCGCTGCTTCGATGCCCGCGCTGCCGGCCGCCAACAGAAACTGACGATCTTCGGTGCTGTTTTCCTTGGCGAACTTGTCGGCAATCGCCACCACCGCATCCAGCGTTTCAGCCTTGTGATCCTTGAGGAACGTGATCACCGGCATCAGCGAGCAGTTGTTGTTGAACAGCTCAGGCGAGTTGACCGAAGCCTGCTGCGCGGCGTAGTTGAGCACGTCCTGGTTACGCTGGATGCTGTTGAGCTTGGGGTTGCCTTCATAGGTGCCGGCAGTGATCTGCCGCACGGCGTTGACCAGCGAGGTCGTCGCCTGCACGCCTGGATACTGTTGCAGCTCCCAGGCCAAACGATCGGCAAGAACCAACGTCTTGTAGTTCAGGCAGCCTTCCGGCGCAGTCTTGATCATCACCGCAAACAGGTCGCTGGACAGCGCGTAATGCTGGGTGATGTAGGCGTTGTCGCGGTTGTAGCGCGAGTCGGCACGCAGCTCCGGCGCACCGCTTTCGAGATCGCCGATCTTCAGGTTGAGGCTGACCATGAAGCCGCCGATGCCCATCAGCACGGCGACCAATACTGCGCCGGTCGCCCACTTGGCGGTGGTGAAGCGGTCGAGCAGGTCCCAGAGTTTGCCGAAGCCCTTGTGGTGTTCGGCGCGGGTGTCGATTTTCAGCGCGCGTTCGGCAGCCTTGGCGCCAACACCGACATAGGACAGCGCCACCGGCATCAGCAACAGCGAGGTGAAGATCAGCACGGCGACGCCGATGCTGGCGGTGATCGCCAGGTCCTGGATCACCGGTATGTCGATCAGCATCAGCACCGCAAAACCCACGGCGTCAGCCAGCAACGCGGTGACGCCGGCGATGAACAGGCGGCGGAAGGTATAGCGCGCGGCGATCAGTTTGTGAGTGCCTCGGGCGATGTCCTGCATGATGCCGTTCATCTTCTGTGCGGCGTGGGACACACCAATGGCGAAGATCAAAAACGGCACCAGCACCGAGTACGGGTCGATGGCATAACCGAGCCAGGCGACGATACCCAGTTGCCAGACCACCGCAATCAGCGAGCAGCCGACCACCAGCAACGTACTGCGCACACAACGGGTGTAGGCATAGATGATCGCCAGCGAAGTGATGACCGCCAGGCCGAAAAACATCATCACCTGAATCAGGCCATCGATCAGGTCGCCCATCAGTTTGGCGAAGCCGATTACCCGAACCTTGTATTGGCCCTTGCCCTCTTCCCCGGATTTGCGCGCCGCGCTGTCACCGGCGAATTCGATCTTGTCGCGCAACTGCTCTTCGAGCATCTGCGAGAACGCGTGATAGTTGATGGGCTGACCACCGGCGGCGGCTTTGTCCAGCAGCGGCACGATCAGCATGCTCGACTTGAAGTCACTGGCCACCAGGCTGCCGACCAGACCGGCGCGGGAGATGTTCTGGCGCAGTTGTTCGATTTGTTCAGGCTGGCCGGAATAGGTATCGGGCATCACCGGGCCACCCTGGAAACCATCCTCGGTGACTTCGGTCCAGCGCACCGCCGGGCTCCACAGGGATTTCATCCACGCGCGGTCGACGCCTTCAGTGAGGAACAGCTGGTCGTTGACCTGCTTGAGTACGTCAAGGTAAGCGGGGTCGAAAATATCACCCTGGGTGTTCTCGACCACCACGCGCACCGAGTTGCCCAGGCCACGCAGCGACTGGCGGTTTTCCAGGAAATTCTGGATGTACGGCTGGCTCTGCGGAATCATTTTTTCGAAGCTTGGGCGCAGCTCCAGGCGTGTCACGGCCATGAAGCCCAGCACCACGGTGGCCAGTGCCATCAGCAGCATGAACAGCGGCCGATAGTTGAACACCCACCGTTCGAGGAGGTTGCCGGAGTGCTGGTCGAAATCCCGCAGGTCGCGGATTACCGGCATGGCGTCTTGTTTGATATTGCCCATGTCTGGGTTCTCGCTCTTAGGGTTCGAGGGCTAGCGTCTGGGCGCCACGGCTGCCCGCGACCACCAACGCACCAGCGGCGGACTGGGTAACACCGGCGACCGGGGTCGGCACCGGTTGGCGCAACAGGTGCAATTGCGCGCCCGTGCCCTGGCTGACCAGCATCTGCCCACCCTGGGTGAACAGACGGTAGTCGCCACGGGCATCGATCAGGCCAGCGGTGATGCTGACGTGCAGGCCGGTGTCGAGTGCCGTCCAGTTTTGGCCGCCATCGGTGCTGCGCAGGACGTTGCCGCGCAGGCCATAGACGAGCGCTTCGCCAGGCTTGCCGAGCACGCCGAAAAAGCTGCCTTGATACGGCGTCGGCACGGCGGTAAAGCGTTGGGTGTGCTCATCCCATTTGAGCAACAGGCCTTGTTCGCCGGCGATGTATAACGCGTCGCCGGTGGAAGCGATGGCGTTGAGGTGGAAACCTTGCGGGTTGTCTGTGCGATCCTGAAAAGGCGTCCAGCTCTGGCCACCGTCCTCGGTGCGCAGGATCAGGTTGAACACGCCGATCACATAACCGACTTTGTCGTTGGCGAACCATGTGTCGAGCAGCGGTTTGTCTGCGCCCTGCTCGATCAACCGCTGGCCTTCGGCAACCAGCAACGGCCATTGTTCATTGCCCGGCTCGGCACTGGCCAACGCCGTGTAATGCTTGACCAGCAAGGCGCCGATCTGACGGCCGTCGAGTTGCTTTTGCCAGGTCGCGCCGGCGTCGCTGCTGTGCAGCACCACACCGTCGTTGCCCACCGCCCAACCTTGGGTGGTGGTCGGAAAATTCACCGCCGTGAGATCGGCACTGACCGGTACCGCTGCCTGCTGCCAGTGCTTGCCGGCATCATCGGAAAACAGAATATGGCCACGCTGACCGACGGCGACCACGCGTTCACCGGCGCGAGCCATGCCGGACAACGGACTGTTGATGGCCAAGGCACTGACCCTGGCGGGCAGGTCCAGCACATCGACGTAATCAGCCGCGAGGGTGACGCCCTGCAACAGGCCGAGCACAACGCCAAACGCCACCTGCAAATAATTCTTATACGAACACATACCGCGTCCTCTTCGGAAAACCTGGCGCCCACGCCGTCGGCGCACGGTCCACCGCCTTGTGAGCGGTGGACCTTGTAGGCGCTTTTTTGCGGTTGGCTTAGCGAATGCCGCTGCCGGCCAGGGATTCCGAAGACCACTGGGCCTTGGAAAGCGGATCGATGTACTTGATGCCGCCATAAGGCCCGACCACGCCGTTGATGTTGTAAGAACCACCGACCAGGTCGTAAATCATGAAGGGCGTGGAGTCCGGGACCTGCTTGTCGTAGCTCTGGCTGAGGAAGGCGAAGGAGCCACGGTACAACTGACCACGAGCGTCGTATTGATCCGAGGCCAGAGCGGTCCAGCTGTCTTCATCAAGGTAGAAGCGGCGCTTCTGATAAATGTGGCGGGAGCCGGCCTTGAGGTTGCCCTCCACCACCCAGACGCGGTGTTTTTCCCAGCGCACGAAGTCCGGTGCCAGGTGATTGGCGGTGGTCAGCGACTTCGGATCCTGGGCGTAGGTCAGCTTGTAGGTGTTGTAGGGCACAATCATTTCCTGCTTGCCCACCAGCTTCCAGTCGTAACGGTCCAGCGCGCCGTTGAATACGAAAACGTCGTCGTAGGTGCCCGCGCCGGCGGTGCCTGGGTTAGGCGTGTCGTAAGCCAGGTTCGGTGCCAGTTTGACCCGACGCTGACCCGGCAGGTACTGCCAGGCGCGGCGCGGTTGCTGCAGCGGGTTAGCGGCGTCCTTGAGCATCACCGCTTCACCGGCCCGGCGTGCAGGGCCGGTGTACGACAGCTTCATCTGGTAGTACACGTCGGCGCTGCTGATCGGTTGCGCTAGGTTTTCGTAGATCGGGTAGGAGATGAATGCCTGCCCGGTGGTGGCCAGGCTCGGCACGCCGGCGGAGTCAACGTTCCAGGAGTCGTACTTGGAGTTGATGCTCACGCCTTGATAGCGCAGCAGGAAGTTCCACATCGCTTCGCTGCCCGATTGCGGGATCGGAAATGGCACGCCCGGCAGCACGTTATCGATGGCCAGACCGCCTTCGAGGGACTTGGCGCCGCTGGCATTCTTCACGCCGTTATCGAGGATGGCTTTTGGCAGCGAAACGGTGCGGTGGGTCGGGTATACATCGACACGGTAAGTCGGGAAACGCTTGGCCAGTTCCACCGTGGTAGCACTGAGCATGCCCTTGTACTGATCGACGTTTTTACCGTCGATCACCAGCAACGGTTTTTCGCTGGCATACGGATCCGGGCGCATGCTGTCACCGGATTTGAAACTGGCCGGCGGCGTGGTCAGGCCACCGTCGTAGGCTGGGATGGAACCATCAGCGTTCCCGGCCTTTTCGGCGCCCACCAGGGTCAGGCTGCTGCCCAACTTGGCAGCGTCCTGGGTTGAAACAGCGGCCTGTGCCTGAGCGGCCAGGACCATGGCCAGCGAAGCGGCCAACACGGTTTTTGCGAATTTCATCTTGTTATTCTCCTGCTTGCATTGAGCAAATCAGTGTTGAATCAAAAAGTGGTTTTCATCGTCAGGTAAACGGCGCCACGGTCCTCAGTCGTTGCACCACCACCGGAAAAGGCCGAGTAGCCACCGGCGAAACAGGCGTAGTTTTCGTTACCGCTAAAGGCGTTCGGCGCAGCGCCGTCACCTCCGGTCGGGCCGGTACTCACACCGCTGACATTGCACTTGTCGGTCTTGCCGAAAGAGTCCACGTACTTCAGGTCGACAAAGTATTTGTTGTACACAACGGCCCCGAGACCGATGGCGTAGTTACCGGTGTCTTTGGCACCGCCACCGGAGACCGGTGAAACGCCATCGAGACCGACGTTGATGGACATCGGCGCGTTGAGGTCGACACCGGGAAACACCTGGTACCAGGTCGGTGTGAAGTTGACCGCGATGCCCCAGTTGTCCCGGGTTGGCTGGTCGATACCGCGGTAGGTGCCCTTGCCTTTGTAGAGCGCCTCGTTCTTGCTATCGAGCTTGAGCAGGTTGCTGTAATACAACTCGCCAAGCAGGGTTGCCGAATCGAATACAGGCGTTTTGGCAATGGTCATCAGACCGTTGAGCGTCCAGTGCAAGGTGTCGCCGGTGGCGGCCATGCTGTCGCCCTTCTGCGGGGTGTCATAAACCACACCGGTGGCAGCCGTACGCGCCGGCAACAGGCCAAGACCCGCGCCCAGGCCCAGCGGACTGTTAGTGCTGACAATTGCCGGAATACTCGCCAGCGGCATGTTGTGACGAATGTTCAGGTCCGAACCCACGCTCACCCCGCCCACATCCTTGGACAGGCTCAGGCCAACGATCTTGATGTTGTCGGCATAGGCCATTTGATAGGTGGCGGTGCTCAGCGAGTTGAGCGTATTGATCACCGCGGGCACTTGCCCTGCCGGCCGGGTGCCGTTGGGGTTGGCCGAACTCAGGCCTCGGGCATCCAGCCAGGCTTGCGGGAGGATTTCCGAGGTTTCGCGGTAGTAAACGCCGAGGGTGCCGTCCAGCCAGGCCGGCGACCACTTGGCCATGAGGCCCCAGTCGCCGCGCTTGTCCGGCGTCAGGTCATGCCCGCGACGCACGTTGGTCAAGCCGTTGCACGGCGCCAGGCCGCAACCCAGAGGGCTGCCAGGCACGACAGCATTAGTGTTACCCAGCAGGAACGACTGCGCGCCGAAACCGACCAGGTCGGAGCCGCCGTAGTAGGTGCCGGCTTCCGGCAGGCGTGCGGCGTCCCAGTCGAGAAAGTACTGGGCGGCCACGGTCAGTTCGGGATTGATCGTGAAGGACATCGACAGCTGATTGCGCGGAACGAACAGCTCCTTGGCTTCGGTACCCGGCGACGCGGCCAGCTTGGCCAGGTCCAGGCCGGACTGGCCGTAGCTGATCGAATGCACCGGGTTGAGAATGGTCTCGCCCCAGAACACGTTGTGCTGGCCAGCCTTGAAACTCAGCATCGACTCCTCGCCCACTTCGGTGCTGTAGAACACGAAGGCGTCGAGGATTTCACCGGACGGGCCGGTGTAGTAACGCTGGGCATAGTTGCTCAGGTGCGGGCTGCCGTTGCCGACGTTGTCATTGGTGACCCCGGCCAGGCGCGGGTCGTTGGCGACCAGGCCCGAGGTTGAACCGTTGCCGTTGACGAACGGGTTCGAATTGGAACCGGTGTTCTCGTAGGCCTTGTCGTACCAGCTGGCGGCGCTGACGCGAAAACCCATGTGGTTCTGGTACACCACGTCCATCTCGGTCAACAGGTCGACGCGGTTGGTGATGTTGGTCCCGGCCTTGCGGAAGTTGTAGTCGCCGTCGTTGTTGTTCGGCGTGCCCAACATGCGTTTGTCCGCGCTTTCGGTGCGCACGCCATAGTTGTACTTGATGGTGTTATCCAGGCGAACGGTCCAGTCCGGGTTACCTGTCTCGATCTCTGCCGCATGGGCCATCGGCACCGTTGCCGCGAGAATGGCTGAGGCCAGCAAGGTGTAGCGTGAAGCGGTGAACCCGTGACTCTTATTGTTGTGCATTGCGTTGTCTCCGCCATTTTGTATTTGTTTTAAGCGCAGCCGCCCTCGCGCACCCTCTTGTTCCAGGGGTTTGCGTTTTTCAGGAGTGAGGGCAAATGCCGGATGGCGCGAGCCAACCGGCGCCTGAACTAGCGATCCAGCTCGAGGATGAGGGCTTCGGCTTGCGGCCAGTGCCCGTACCCGGCAGCAGGATTGAGATGACCGACATCGCCCAGATTGAGTAGCTCACTGCCCCAGCCTTCAGCCAGGTGCGTAACGGCTTCCAGGCTGGCGAGGTGGTCGTTGGTACTGGCGGCCACCAGGCTGCGAAATGGCAGCGGCCCTTTGGGTAGAGGATCCCAACCCTGGCTACGCAGGGTTTCAGGCGATGGGTAGCCTGACGGCCAAGGGGCATCGAGGTCAGGTGGAGCAGCCAGCAGCGCGCCCTTGATCGGCCGGCGGTACTGAGCGGCCCAGTGCGCGACCATCAGTACGCCGGCGCTATGGGCGACCAGGATCACCGGCCCGTCGATCTGCTCCAGCGCGTGCTGGATCGCTTGCACGCGCTTGTTGCAATCGAGCTTGTCGGTCTCCTGCGGCGGCACACTACGTACCTTGCTCAGCCTGGCTTCAAGCAACGTCTGCCAATGTTCGGCAACGTGCTCGCGCAGGCCCGGTACGATCAGAACGGTTGCGGCAGTTTGCAGTTTGTCCACTTCAGCACCTACGCTTTCTCGATGACTCGACTGGCTCTGTGGCCAGGGGCTTTTTGTAGGACTGACATTAAAGAGCGCCCACCCCAGGCGCTTTTCATTGGACGTCAGGCACTTTTCTTTTCATGACAGATTTCCAGGTATTGGCGCGCGCCGACCACTGGTCGAAAATCCCCACAGGTTCTCTGCAGCTCACTGTAATCAATGGGTGTGCGTCGATTGCTCCACGACAACGGAGGTGATTGCGGACAGAAACTGGCGAGCGCCCTCGACAACATCACAACTGTTCAATCGCTGATGTGCTGGATATAGTCGCCACGCTCATCTGAATCGCAACCGGCCCAGGAAAGACCTTCGCATGCCCAAGCTTGTTCGCGCCGCCGTCTTGACCAACTACCTGGAGGTTACTCAGTACCTGGGGTTCAACCCGCGCGATGTACTGGCCGGCGTCGGCTTGAGCAAAGCCCTGCTGCAAGCCCCTGAACATCGCATTCCCATCGATGCCGCCGTGCGTCTGCTGGAGGATTCAGCCGCCGCCAGCGGCTGCCAGAACTTTGGCCTGAGCATGGCCGAGTCGCGCCAGCTCTCGGACTTCGGCGTGGTCAGCCTGCTGCTCAGCCATCAGCGCACGCTGCGTGATGCCTTGCAGGTGGTGGTGCATTACCGGCACTTGATGAATGATTCGCTGGCCATCTTCATTGAAGAGGCCGGCAAGATGGTGATCATTCGCGAAGAGGTGGTCACCGACTCGCCGATGCCCAGTCGACAGGCCACCGAGCTTGCCATCGGCGTGATGTTCCGACTGTGCGCCGCCCTGCTCGGCTCTCACTGGCATCCCTACAGCGTCAATTTCACCCACCAGCCCCCCGACAACCTTCAACTGCACCGTCGCCTGTTCGGCTGCACCCTGGAGTTCGGCAGTGAGTTCAACGGCATCGTCTGCGCAGGTGCCAGCCTGGACATGACCAACGCCAATGCCGACCCGGCCATGGCCCGTTACGCCCAGAGCTACCTCGATTCGCTGCAAAGCCACCAAGGCACTTCGATGCTGTTCGAAGTGCGCAAGGCCATCTACCTGCTGCTGCCCATGGGCCGCGCTACCATCGAGCAAGTCGCGCAGAGCCAGGGTATGAACGTTCGCACCCTGCAACGTCGCCTGAAGGATGATGGCTGTGCGTTCAACGATGTGATCAACGATGTGCGCCGCGACCTGGTGCTGCGTTATCTGGACAACCCGAATTACACGCTCGGGCGCATTGCCGACATGCTTGGCTACTCGATGGCGAGTTCGTTTACGCGGTGGTTCATCAGCCAGTTCGGCATGCCACCGGCGACGTGGCGGGTGCAAAAGCAGGGTTCGGCAAAAGCCCCGACGGACGCTGCCCCACCCAAACCCTACTGATATCGCGTCTGTTGTAGGAGTGAGCCAGACAGCCGACCAATCTCTTTCAGGTGTACATATCCATTGCTGCGGTAACGGCGGCTTATGGTTTCGCCCTTACGGCGAGTCACTTGCAGAAGCGGCAAGTAACCAAGCGCTCTTGCCCCTTTCGTTCGGTGCCTCGCTAATGCTCGGCATGCCCTCGCTCCGGCCCTGCTCCGTGGGCCCGCCGCCATCGGCCATCCATGGCCGGGGGCGGCTAACCCGGCATCCATGCCGGGTTGCCCACTACACAGAACCTGCGCTCGGCCTCTCGAGGGGGCGCTCAGATCAAAAGCGGAAGGCGAGCTAACGCTCGGCCTGATGAGTGGTGAAAGTCAAAAGCATACGCGATTCCCTGTAGGAGCCGGCTTGCCGGCGAAAATCGTCTGGACAACGCGTTCATTCAGACACCCCGCGTTATCGTTGACGTCCATCGCCAGCAAGCTGGCTCCTACAATTTTGAGTCGTGTGAACCCAATCCCCGTGTAGGAGCCGGCTTGCTGGCGATAGCGGTGGATCAGTCAACGTATGTATTGGCTGGACGGACGCCATCGCCAGCAAGCCGGCTCCTACAGGGGAATGTGCAAACATCCAAAATTAGTGCGGCCACCACAGTGCGGGAGTGTGCGCACGACCGTAGAGCCAGGTCGGCTTTCAGGCCGCCTCGGCGGCTGTGGCGGTGGTCGCCCCCTCGAGAGGCCGAGCGCAGGTTCTGCGCAGTGGGCAACCCGGCA